>JAIFLP010000072.1 GCA_020049015.1 Bacteroidota bacterium
ATCTTCCTGAAACAGGAAACAAAAGAATTGTTATTATTGGTGCAGGTTTTGGTGGATTGAAATTGGCAAGGGAATTGACTCGTCAGCACGATTATCAAGTGGTACTGATTGATAAACATAATTACCACCAGTTTCAGCCTTTATTATATCAGGTTGCTACTGCCGGTATAGAGGCAAGTGCTATCTCATTTCCTATTCGCAAGGCTTTTCAAAAGCAAAACAATATTCATGTTCGAATTGCTACGGTTCAATCTGTTGATACGCTTAACAAAAGATTATGGTCTAATATTGGTGTTATTAATTTTGATTATCTTGTAATTGCTACAGGTGCGGTTACTAACTTTTTTGGCATGGAGCATGTTAAGTATTTTTCAATGCCCATGAAAACTGTTACTGAAGCAATGGAACTGAGAAATAAAATATTAGAAAATTATGAGAAGGCCATTGCTACTGAAGACAAAAATGAGTTGGTTGCTCTCATGACTTTAGTAATTGTAGGTGGTGGTCCCACTGGTGTTGAACTTGCCGGTGCCATTGCTGAAATGAAAAATTTTGTGCTTCCAAAAGATTATCCTGAGCTCGATTTTAAATTGATGCGTATTGTTTTAATAGAGTCAAATGATCGTTTGATAAAAACCATGTCAAATTCGGCTTCAAAAAAGGCACTTCAATACCTAAGAAAATTAGGTGTTGAAATAGTTTGCAGTACTCGTGTTACCGATTATGATGGTCATATTGTTGAAACAAATAAAGGAGAGAAAATATTGAGCAATACTTTAATTTGGACCAGTGGTGTTCAAGGATGTGTGCCCGATGGCATGGAATCTTATCTCTCAGGGGCTTCCAATCGTATTTTGGTGGATGAATATAATCGTGTAATTGGGCTGAAAGATGTTTTTGTCATTGGTGATGCAGCGCACATGACAGAGAAAAATTTCCCTTACGGTCACCCTCAAGTGGCTCAGGTGGCTATCCAACAGGCTAAAAATTTGGCCGGAAATTTTAAAAGAGATTTTTATGGCTACACTTGGAAGCCATTTCACTATAAAAACCTCGGGTCTATGGCTACTGTGGGCAGAAATCTTGCCGTGGTCGATCTCCCTTTTATCCGTTTTCAGGGCTTTATCGCATGGCTTTTTTGGATGTTTATTCACCTTTTTGCCATTGTTGGCGTTAAGAACCGTTTGATGATTTTTATCAATTGGTTTTGGAATTATTTCACCTACGACCAATCATTACGGATTATTTTTAAATCGAAATCGTGATAAAAAATACTGCACATTACCTGCATGATCCCGATTCTTCTTATCTTTGATTCAAATTATTACGGATGAATAAAAATGTTAAGGGCTCTAATAGCAATGCCTTCAATACCCCTTTATTGCTTGTTTGTAACAAACAAGGTGAGATTTTTGAAATCCCCCATTTATTAATGACGGGGACCAGCGTATCTGAGGTTAGACTCCCTACTCAGGATGAATTAATTCCTATGCCCGATGGTTCTGAATTGTTTATTCTGCCTGGTCGCCGACCTATCGGTTTTGATCCTGTGAAAAATGAATTGGTGACTTTAACAGAATATCAAGGTGAAGAAGTATTTGCTGTGGCGGCTTTTGTGGCTCCTGCTCATATGCAGTTTCTGCATGCGTCGTTCTTAAAATTAGAGGCTGCGGTTGATCTGCCCATTTTCTGTTATACCGCCGTTGGATGGAGAAAAAATAAATTTTATGTCACCGCAATCCGCGTTGATGAAGATGAAAGACAAGATGCAAAACATTTCAATAATCAGTTGATTACTAAAAATGCCAATTCTTTTCTAAAGAAATATTCTCATAATCGTTTGGTAGTGCACTTGATCGAAAATTGTGTGAAGCAGTATTGCTGCCCTGCCGCCAGAAATTATGTAATGTCGCGTTGGGAGGCACCTCTTCCGTCGAGTCCTGGTTGCAATTCACGTTGCGTAGGCTGCATAAGCGAACAATCTAAAGATTCCGGCATAACATCCCCTCAGCACCGTTTAACTTTTATCCCTACTCCCGATGAAATAGCCGAAATTGCGGTTTCTCATCTCGAAAATGCCCCCAAATCCGTTGTGAGTTTTGGTCAGGGTTGTGAGGGTGAACCTCTTATGGTTGCAGATGTTTTAGAAGCAGCCATAATCCTCATTCGTAATCAAACTTCAAAAGGTATCATAAACCTAAATTCTAATGCCAGTCGCCCCGATAAGATTGAAAGTCTCTGCCGTGCGGGTTTAGATAGTTTAAGAATTAGTATCAATTCATTCCAGCCTCATTATTACAATCAGTATTACCGACCTGTTGGCTACCAATTTAATGATGTTATTGAGTCGCTGAAAATGGCCAGAAAATATAATAAATGGGTCTCTCTAAATTATTTCATCTTCCCCGGTTTCACCGACTTACCTTCTGAAATGAATGCGCTGGAGAATATTATTCAAACTCATGGTATTAATCTGATTCAGGCTCGAAATTTTAATTTCGACCCTCAATTATTTATCACTAAGATGGGCCTCAATTCAATTGATGAAAAACCTATTGGTTTAATTAATTGGTATAGACACATGCGCAATAAGTATCCTCAGGTTCATATTGGCTATTTTAATCCGCATAACATTAATAAGGATGTTTGATATGCACTTGCATAAACTGAAAAAAATCCTTTTCTTTGTCTTATAATTAAAATTTATTTATGGACTTGTTATCTAGCAGAATTTCTGTTATGGCTGAATCGGCTACTGTTGCAATGAATTTGAAAAGTTCAGAGCTAAAAGCTATGGGTGTTGATATTATTAATTTAAGTGTAGGCGAACCCGATTTTCCTACACCTCAATATATCAAGGATGCTGCAATTAAAGCCATGGAGCAAAATTATACTTTCTATTCGCCCGTGCAGGGTTATCCCGATTTGGTTCAGGCCATTATAAAAAAGTTAAAATCAGATAATCAATTAGAATATCAACCCTCTCAGATATTGGTTACTGTGGGTGCTAAACATGCTATAGCCAATGCTATTCTTGCTTTGGTTGATGAGGGTGACGAAGTAATTGTGCCTGCTCCGTATTGGGTAAGTTATATGGAACAGGTTCGTCTCGCTAATGGTGTTAATGTGGTGATTAATACTGGCCTGGATACAGGATATAAAATTACTGCTGAAATGTTGGCTAAGGCCATTACTCCAAAAACTAAAGCCCTCATTCTTTGCTCGCCTTCCAATCCTACTGGTGCGGTATACTCTTATAATGAGCTTAAATTATTGGCCAATGTTTTAATTAAGCATCCTCGCATTATGGTGATTGCCGATGAAATTTATGAACACATTAGTTTCGTAGGAAAACATTCTAGCATGGCTCAGTTCCCAGAAATGAAAGATCGTGTGGTTTTAGTTAACGGGGTGTCAAAAGCTTTTGCTATGACTGGCTGGCGTATTGGCTATTTAGCTGCTCCTCAATGGCTCACTAAGGCTTGTAATAAATTGCAAGGACAAATTACTACTGGCGCTTGTTCAATTGCTCAAAAAGCAGCTGTAGCGGCTTTAAATGGCGATTTAACATTGGTTGAATCCATGCGTTTAGCATTTTTGCGTCGCCGTGATCTAATGATGAATTGGATGAATAAAATAGATGGAATTATTTGCAACATCCCCGATGGAGCGTTCTATGTATTTCCTGATATTAGCAGCTTCTTTGGAAAGTCAGATGGTGTTTTTACCATTAACAATTCTGACGATATGGCTTTATATCTTCTTGAGAATGCCCACATAGCAACAGTTGCGGGCTCTGGTTTTGGAAATGATAATTGTATTAGAATAGCATACGCAACTGATGATCAACAGCTAGATATTGCCATGAACAGAATGCAAAGTGCATTGCTCCGGTTGAAATAATCATTACTAAAATCTATAATTTATTTCATGAACGAAAAGCATATAAAACTAATTGCAGATGCACTTAATATACTTGAGGTGCGGGTAAAAAGTACAATTCAACTATTAAGTGAAGGTGCTACAATTCCTTTTATTAGCCGATATAGAAAGGAACTCACAGGTAGTCTTGATGAAGTGCAAATTGCTGCGATTAATTCTATGATGCTCCGCTTTATTGAATTGGAGAAAAGGCGAGAAAGTATTTTAAAATCGGTGGAAGAGCAAGGTAAGCTTACTGATGAATTGAAAATGAAGATTTTATCAGTGTATTCTATGAATGAATTGGAGGATTTGTATCTGCCTTATAAATCTAAAAGAAAAACCCGTGCTTCTGCTGCCCGTGAAAAAGGGCTTGAACCACTAGCAAAAATGATTTTTGATCAAACAAATTTTGATGTGGATTTAAAAGCCGAGTCTTTTATTAACGATGCAGTTAAAGATTCTGATGATGCCATTAAAGGTGCGCTAGATATTATTGCTGAATGGATCAGTGAGGATATTACTTCCCGAAATGCCTTGAGAAAATTATTTCTGAATGAAGCGGTCATCTATTCCGCTATGGTTAAAGGAAAGGATGAAGAGGGTATCAAATACCGCGATTATTTTGATTTTTCTGAGTTTATTAAAAAATGCCCTTCGCATCGTTATTTAGCTATTAGAAGAGGAGAGGAGGAAGGTTTTCTGAGGGTTTCTGTTGCACCTGATGCTGATAAAGCCTTGGATATATTGATGCGCATTTTTGTGAAGTCAAGGAATAAGTCTTCGGAACTAGTTGCTGATGCGGTTGAAGATGCGTACAAAAGATTATTGGGTCCTTCAATTGAAAACGAAATTCGAGCCGACGCTCGCGAGCGTTCAGATTTGGAGGCAATTAAAGTTTTTTCCGAAAACTTAAGGCAATTATTATTATCACCTCCTTTGGGCCAAAAACGAGTGATGGGAATCGATCCAGGTTTCAGAACGGGTTGTAAAGTCGTTTGTTTGGATGCGCAAGGTAATTTCATTCAAAATGATACCATTTACCCGCATCCTCCTCAAAAAGATGCTATGTCGGCTGAAATTATCGTGAGTAATATGGTTGCAGATTTTAAAATAGAATCTATTGCAATTGGAAATGGTACTGCTGGTCGTGAAACCGAAGAGTTTGTAAAAAAAATAAAATTTCCTCATGAGGTAAAAATATTTATGGTAAGTGAGAGCGGTGCTTCTATTTATAGTGCTTCTGATGTTGCAAGAGAAGAATTTCCTAATGAGGATCTAACCGTAAGAGGTGCTATTTCTATTGGGCGACGACTAATGGATCCTCTTGCCGAATTGGTTAAAATTGATCCTAAGTCTATTGGGGTTGGTCAGTATCAGCACGATGTTGATCAAAACCACCTCAAGGAATCTCTTGATCAGGTGGTTGAGTCTTGCGTTAATAAGGTAGGCGTAAATGTAAATACTGCAAGCAAACATATACTCTTGTACGTATCTGGTTTAGGTCCGCAATTAGCCGCAAATATCGTTTCTTATAGAAAAGAAAACGGACAGTTTACTTCGCGTAAACAATTAATGAAGGTTCCCCGCATGGGCGAAAAAGTCTTTGAACAGGCTGCAGGTTTTCTTCGAATTCCTGGCGCTAAAAATCCCCTCGATAATAGCGCAGTCCACCCCGAAAGTTATAGTGTTGTGGAAAAAATGGCGCAGGATTTAAATGCAGGTATCGACGATTTATTAAAGAATAAGGAATTAAGAACAAAAATAAATATAAACCAATACGTAAACCAACAAATAGGGCTTCCTACTTTGAAAGATATTCTTCATGAGCTGGAAAAACCAGGCAGAGATCCTAGAGAACAATTAAAATCTTTCGAGTTCTCTAATGATATTCATAGCATCGATGATGTTAAAGTGGGTATGCTGGTTCCGGGTATTGTTACTAATATCACTCGTTTTGGCGCTTTTGTAGATATTGGAGTTAAGCAAGATGGTTTGGTGCATGTGTCGCAATTAACTAATAAATTTGTATCTGATCCCGCTGAAGTGGTTAAGCTACAACAACAGGTTATGGTTAAGGTAATTGAAGTAGATGTGCCTCGCAAAAGGATTAATTTATCAATGAAGAATGTGTAATTAACAAATAAAATGCTTACTTTGTGGAAAAAAAAATGATGCCCCGATTTTATTTGTTTCGGATAGCTATTTTGATCTTCCTCGGAGGAATATTTTATTCATGTAAAAATAAATTTAATGATATGATGCAGCAACCTATCGCTGAAAAAAATGATACAATACTCGAAATTCACGGAGATAAACGCGTAGATCCATATTTCTGGATGAACAATCGGGAAAATCCTAAAGTTATTGACTATTTAAATGATGAAAACGCATATTTAGATAATGTAATGTCTGATTATAAAGAGGTGCGGGAAGATCTATTTAAAGAAATAATTAGTAGAATTAAACAAACCGATGAATCAGTTCCTTATTTTAGCTCAGGATATTACTATTACACCCGTTTTGAAGAAGCTAAAGAGTACCCTATCTATTGTAGGAAAAAAGACACTTTAAAAAATGAAGAGGAGCTTTTGATTGATGTTAATCAACTTGCTGCTGGAAGTAAATTTTGTAGTGTGGTTGGAATTAATATTTCTCCAGATAATAAATATGTTTCCTATGGTATCGATACTGTTGGACGTCGCTTATATAATATCAAAGTGAAAAATATTAAAACCGGAGTTCATTTAGATATTAATTTTGAAAACACTATTGGCTTTGCAGAATGGGCTGAAGATAATAAAACCCTTTTCTATTCAGTAAAGGATATAAACACTTTACGATCATATAAAGTAATGCGCCATATAATTGGTTCAGATAAACCTGATGTAGAAGTCTATACTGAAACCGATGAAACTTTTTCGTGTATGGCTTATAAATGTAAATCAGATCAATATATTTTCATAAAATCAGAGAATAAAATCTCTACAGAATTTTGGATGCTGGATGCCTACAAGCCTTCTAATCCTTTTCGTCTATTTATGAAAAGGGAATCAGACCATGAGTATTCTCTTGATCATTATGCTGATAGTTTCTATATCATGACCAATTGGGAAGCAAAAAATTTTCGTTTAATGTCTACGGCTATTGATAAAACTACTAAGGAAAATTGGAAAGAGATCATCCCGCACCGCCCTGATGTTATGATTGAAGATTTTGATGTTTTTGATAAGTTTATGGTGGTTGCTGAGCGCAAAAATGGTCTGATGCAGATCAGAATAAATAAATGGTTCTCTGATCAAGTTGATTATATTAATTTTGGTGAAGAAGATTATACTGCTGCTATGGGGCATAATCCTGAGTTTAACACTGCTTGGCTTAGATATGGTTATACTTCTTTAACTACACCTGCCTCTACGTTTGATTATAATATGGAGTCTCATGAGAAGGTTCTTAAAAAACAACAAGAAGTATTAGGTGCATTTTCTCCAAATGATTATGAAGCTAAAAGATTGTTTGTCCCTTCAAGAGATGGCAAGATGATACCTGTTTCTATCGTATATAAAAAAGGAATCATTTTAGATGGTACCAATCCTCTATTGTTATACGGATATGGTTCTTATGGCCATAATGTTGATCCTATGTTCAGTTCCCCTCGTTTAAGCCTTTTGAATCGTGGATTTATTTTTGCAATTGCCCATATCAGAGGGAGTCAGATATATGGTAGAGAGTGGTACGAAGATGGTAAGTTGCTCCATAAAATGAATACTTTCAATGATTTTATCGATTGTGCTGAATATCTTATCAAGCAAAAATATACCTGTCCTAAGTCCTTGTTTGCTCAAGGTGGCAGTGCTGGCGGACTTCTAATAGGCGCTGTTATAAATATGCGCCCCGATTTATTCAAAGCTGTGGTTGCTCAAGTGCCTTTTGTGGATGTTATTTCTACTATGTTGGATGAGAGTATTCCTCTAACCACAGGCGAGTACGATGAATGGGGTAATCCAAATAATAAGGATTATTATCATTATATGAAGTCTTATTCTCCTTATGATAATGTATCTTCAAAGGAATATCCCGCAATGCTAGTCACTAGTGGTTTACATGATTCTCAAGTTCAGTATTGGGAACCTACTAAATGGGTGGCTAAGCTACGTGAACTCAAAAAAGATTCCAATTTATTGTTATTACATACCAATATGGATGCCGGTCATGGTGGTGCTTCGGGGCGTTTTGAAGCTCATAAGGAAACTGCATTGGTATATTCGTTCTATTTTAAATTGTTACAGTTAAAACCTAAGTTTAATAAGTAAAATATTATAGTTATGAAACGAATCTCTTTATTAAAGCTCTTAATCTTGCTTTTAACATCCATGCTTCTATCATGTGGAAATGAAAAAAAAGTAAAAATAGGTTTGCTAATGGATAATTATCTTCAGGAACGTTGGGTAAAAGATCGGGCGTACTTTATTCAGGAAGCCCAAAATGCTGGTGCTGAAGTTTTGGTTGAATCCGCTCTGGGCGATGCCAATTTGCAAGTAGATCAAGCCAAAAAACTTCTTGATAAGGGTGTGAATGTATTGGTTGTTGTTGCCGTAAATAGAGAAAAAGCAGCAGAAATTGTAGATGCAGCTCATGCTTTAAATGTTAAGGTTCTTGCTTATGATCGTTTAATTGTAAATTGCGATTTAGATGCTTATATTTCTTTTGATAATATAAAAGTGGGTGAATTACAAGCTGATTATCTAATAAAACGCCAGCCTAAAGGAAATTATGCCTTAATCGGCGGCCCAATGGAAGATTATAATTCCTATTTTGTAAGGTTGGGGCAGAATTGGATTTTGCAACCTTTTATTGAAAAAGGCGATATTCAATTAGTTTATGATGTGTTTTCTAAAGCATGGAAAAAAGAAGAAGGTTATGCTGAAATGGATTCTTGTTTGAATGTTACCAAAAATAAAATTGATGTTGTTATTTGTGGTAATGACGATTTAGCAAATGGAGCCATTAAAGCATTGCAGGAAAGGGGTTTGAATGGAAAAGTACTGGTGGCTGGTCAGGATGCCGATTCTTTAGCTTTAAGATATATTGCGGAAGATCTGCAAACCATAACCATAACAAAACCTATGGAGCAACTCGCTAAAGCAGCTGTTGAAGTGGCTTTACAATTAGGAAGGAATAAGAAAATTGAAAATACAAGCATTACCATTGATAACCACAAAAAAATGGTGCCTGCTATTTTATTAAAACCTTCTATTATCAATAAAGGTACTTTAGAATTACAGCAAAAAACGGAAGCTTTTAATAATAACGCCAGTCATGACAAAACTGTAATTGAAGAAAAATAGCAAAAATGGTTTATCCTCAAAACTTTGAAGATAAAATTGAGTTTACAGTTGTTCGAAAACGTCTGAAAGAGCTTTGTCTATCTACCATGGGACATGATAAAGTAGATGAAATGATTTTCATGTCTGATATCATCTCTCTTGAGGCTGAACTAAATCGATTGAATGAATTTAAGGATATAATAATGTTTGAGAATGATTTCCCAATTTCTCATTATATTGATGTCCGGAGAATTTTAGATGGTATTCGTATAGAGGGGTCTTTTCCTGACCTAACGGATGTTTTTGATCTTAAGCGTTCTCTAGATACTATTAAATCTTTAATTCATTTTTTTAAATCTCGTGAAGATAATAAATATCCGAACTTACTTAAATTAGTTGGTACGGTTCCTTTTTTTCCTTATGTTGTATCCAGAATTGATCAAATTATTTCTCAGCATGGGAAAATTAAGGACAATGCATCACCTGACTTATTGGGTATTCGAAGAAGAATGTCGGAGGTAACGCAACAAATTAATAAACGTATTCATTCTATTTTACGCGAGGTACAGGCTAATGGTTGGACTGACGCTGAGTCGGGTCCATCTATGAGAGATGGTCGTTTGGTAATTCCCGTTTTTGCTTCAGATAAACGCAAACTGAAAGGAATCATTCATGACGAATCGGCAACCGGAAAAACTTCTTTTATTGAACCAGCCGAGGTAGTGGAGCTAAATAATGAGGTGCGGGAATTGGAATATGCAGAAAAAAGAGAAATTATAAAAATTCTTACTCTATTTGCAAATGATATCAGACCTTATATTGATGAGCTAAAGCAAGCATATGCATTCCTTGCTGAAATTGATTTCCTTCAAGCCAAAGCAAAATTTGCTGTACAAACAGGTTCAATGAAAC
>JAIFLP010000124.1 GCA_020049015.1 Bacteroidota bacterium
ATTTAATCTTATAAATATCAGTAAAGCCATAACTATCTTCCCGCACAGTAGAATAGTAAGCAGTTTTACCACTAGCAGAAACAACGAAAAAAAGGTCATTATCTGGTGTATTAATTGGATAGCCTACATTTTCGGGTTTCGACCACCTTCCGTTATCCTGGAGGGTACTCCGGAATATATCTAAACCGCCCATGCTCTTATGACCGCTAGAACTAAAATAAATTGTACGGTCATCGGGCAAAATAAAAACGCCCAATTCATCTTCTGGGGTATTGATTACGTTACCCAAGTTTTGAGCAGGTCCCCAAGATCCATCAGTTTGTTTTTTACTCAAATAAATATCTGCTCCACCCAGTGATTTATCTTTATTATCAGAAACAAAATATAAAGTTTTTCCATCATAAGAAAGAGAAGCAGCACTTTCCCAATCGGGGGTATTTATAGTGCTGGGTAAACTGGATGGTTTAGACCACTGATCACCCTTTAATTTGCTGATATTAATATCGCCACCATTTCTGCCTTTAAAAATGAATAATTCCTGTGCATCGGGCGATAAGCCCATTGCAGCATCATTTAATTTTGTATTCAAATTTTCGCCAAGATTTGCAGCCTTATTCCATTTTCCAGATATATTTTCTGAACTATAAATATCTTCATAATAGCCATTATCGGATATATCAATTCCACCTCCAGTTGTTTCAGGTCGTCGGGAAGTAAAAATAAGAACGGACTCATCGGCAGAAATTACAGGACCATAATCGGTATAAGCTGAATTCACATTAGGACCAAGATTTTCAATAATAGCCTTTTGCGGAGTTCTAAGCAATTCCAATCCATTTTCACACTCCTGAATACGTTTTTTTACTTTTTCAACTTGTTCAGTTTTCTTTTCTTTAGACATTAACCTGCGATAAACGGTATAATATTCCTTAGCCTTTCTGAATCGATAATTTTGTTGATAACTAACTCCAAGCCAATAAGCGATATCTGGAGCTACTTCTTTATTAGAATCGTATGACGATTGCAAGTATTTCAATGATTTTGCAGCTTGAGAAGAGCGGATGTAACATATCCCTAATTTATAATTTAGAGAAGCATCATTAGGATTATATGCGTATGATTTTAAATAAAAATCGAGGGCTAAAATATAGGAATTCGACATTCCCTGAAGATAAAGGATATCACCTTGTTTCAGGTTTTTTTGAGCATCTTTGCAGCCATCCTTTTTAAAGCAAAATTTTTCCAGATCGGTTTTAATAAATTCCTGAGCATTGAGGCTAGCAGTGCCCAAAAGAATAATAAAAGCAATACGAATCATTTTTAGTACCATAATACTTATTTATTTAAAATGGTGGTATATTCACTGGCATCTTTATCTGCAAACTTTAAACCCAGTTCCGACGCTTTCTGCCAGTCTTTTACAGCTCCATTAGTATCCTTCAACATTTCCTTAACGCTTCCTCTGTTATAAAAAGCGAAAGCATAATTCTGATCTATTTTTAATGCCTGATTTAATGCATCAAGAGCTTCGGTATATTTTTCTGTAGCATAATAAACGGTTCCCAAATTATTGCATGCTGCACCATATTTAGGATTTAATGAAATAGCTTTTTTAAAATCCTCAATCGAAAGCTGATACATAACTTTATCAAATCGAGCACAACCTCTGTTATTATAGTACATGGCATTACTAGGATCGAGCTTAATTGCCTCAGTATAATCAATAATAGCTTCATCCACTTCCTTTAAACGCCTATAAATACTCCCTCTATTGTTGTAGAATGTTGCATTTTTAACATATTTGATTGCTTCATTATAATCAGCCAAAGCCCCTTCATAATCATTCAATTGGCGTTTTGTACTTGCTCTATCGTGTAGTGCAAATCCATAATCTGCTTTTAAAGTAATGGCCTTATCATAAGCTTGAATGGCTTCTTTATATTTTTTCTTCATATAGAAAGCTGCGCCCTTATAGTAATAAACTTTGGCATCTTTATATCCAGCAACTATAGCTAGATCAAGATTTGATAAGGTACTATCATAATCTGCTTTCAGAAACCAAGCATAGCCCTTATTATATAGAATAACTCCTTTAGGGGCTTTTGAAAAAGTAAGGGCTTTATTAAAATCTTTCAGGGCAGCATTGTAATCTTTTTGGGCCAAAAAAGCATTGCCCCTATTACTATATGCCATAAACATATCAGGTTTTAATTTGATAGCATCTGAAAAAAACGATACACTCTGAAGGTAATTTTTATTCTTAAAATTCTCAATACCCTTATTAAAAGCAAGCTCAGCTTCCTGATTGGCAGCGGGTATAAGGGTTTGAGTTGTATCAATATCATCCTGCGAAAAAACAGATAAAACATTGATATACAACGATATGATTATTAGAAAAACGTTTTTTATCTTCATGGCGCCCATTGTATGAAAGAGTTCAAAAAACAAGATGCTAAATTTAAACAAAATATTAACATCTTAATCAGAAAGATCAAAAAAAAATGCCAGAAACCTACCTAGCTATTTAAATTGGTTTGGCATTTTCAAGTAAATACTCCTCTGCATCAACACTCCAAATACCATTATTTTCGGCATTCACCAGCCTATCAAGAGTTTTAAATATGGGGTCTGATTGGCTAGCAAAGTCAGCTATAGCAGTTAAGGGTAAAGAAATATTGGTATAAATAAGTTTTTTTCCTCCTGGGATCTCTGGCAAATGCAGCGTAGTTGAAATTACGGCATCTAAGCCCCCAATATGGGTAATCATGGCTGCAGGATTGATCAAGTTTTTAGACATCATATCAATAGACTCGATCATATCATCGGCGGTTCCTCCGCTATTACCTACAATATGGGTAAATGCATAATGAACATTATAAAAATTGAACTCAGCCTTAAAATTAGTATCGGTAGGGCCAGCAAAGAAATTGAGGCATCCATCAAAAGCTAAAAGTGCATCACCCATTTCGATAACAGGTTTTACAGGAGCAAAAACAAAAACATCATCATATCCTTTACCTTGTGTAAGAGACTTTAAATGTTCTATGGGATTTTGCAAAGTTTTTGTATTTACGTAAACCAATTTAATGCCATGTTTAGCCGCTTCTTCGGGAGTATGAATCCTTTGGGCTCTTTGCAGGCGAGCATCATCGATATCGGTAACTACAATTAATTTTGGTTTCCGGGAACTATGAATTGCATAATCGATAGCACCAAGCCCCATAGGACCAACACCAGCAAGAATGGCCATATTTCCTCCTTCAATAATCCCCATGTGATGGGTATAAGTTCCGTCTAAGGTATGATAATTAGCATGAAAAGCTCCCACAATACAAGACATTGGTTCAGCAAGTGATGCGGGGAAATATCCTTTACCGTTATATTTTAGTAAACAATTATTTTCCATTACCACATTAGGAATAACCACATAAGTTGCATCACCACCTATCCAACGGAATGAATAACCAGGTGCATCTAAGGAACCACTTGCATTCATAGCAGGTTGAATGGCAAATCTATCACCCTCTTTAAATTGATGCTGCCACTTTTTTCCAACTTTTACAATTTTGCCACTAAACTCATGACCAATAATGGTAGGATTAATATGAACATCATCAGGTATTCTTTTGTGATCAGGTCCTTGGTTAGCCGCTTTATACGAAGACATACAAATGCTATCGGATATTACATGAGCAATGATCTCATCATCTTTCATTTCAGGCAAATCAAACTCTTCTAGACGCAAATCTTTTTTGCCATAAATACGTACTGCTTTTGTTTTCATTATTATATTTTTTTTAATTTTTATCTATTTATATTATAAACCCCAATTCCCCTATAAATGTTTCAAATGATACAAAAAATCATTTCACTATTTAAGCATCTCTTGTCCACCTGTTACAGGAACCGCCTGACCTGTTTCATATTGTTGATCGATGACATACTTAATAGCCTTTACTACATCTTGCACGAAGCAGCCCCTCTTAGCAGGCACTTGATTTTCATAAAATCGTTTTACATCTTCAATACTCTTCGCTCCTGGAACCTTTCCTGCACGAAGATATTGAACAAATAAACCTTTTTCGGGATCGCTCCACAAAGGGCCCTCAAAAAAATTACCCGGGCAAATTGAATTCACTTTTATCTTATGTGGCATTAATTCCAAAGCAAAAGATTGCGTTAAGCCAATACCGCCAAACTTACCGCCAGCATAGGCAAAATTGCGATTGCTACCTTTTAATCCAGATTTAGAATTGATTTGAATGATATCCGTAAAATAATCATCCTTATACTGCGATTGCAGCTTTAAAACGGCCGAAGCATATTTGGTACAAATAAAATAAGCAGAGTAATTAACTTTGGTCATCAGTTCAAAGCTTTCTAATGACATTTCATCTAATCCTCCGGCTCGGAGTATTCCCGCATTACTAATAAATGCGTCTAATCCACCAAAATTAGCAACGGTATCAACCATTAAGGATTTAATACTATTTTCGTTAGATACATCTGCAATTACAAAAACGGCTCTATTCTTTTTCGCCTTGAGATTTAAATTTGCGGCTAATTCATTTCCTTTTTCAGCATTTAAATCTGCAATAACCAAATTTGCCCCCGCATCAAAAAGCATTTCAGCAATTCCCGCACCAAATCCCTGAGCAGCACCTGTAACTATAATCACCTTATTTTCAACAACACTTCCTGCACCCGTTCCCTTTGATACCGCTCTGCGATAGTTTTCTACTTCCCAATTATCAATAAAAGCAATTTCTCTTTCATTCATAAACTTAGGACCGCCAAAGTTTCTAGAATAAAAACTTATTTTTAATAAATCTTCAAAAACATCAAGCACAATTTGAACAGACTTGATATTTTCTTCTAATGCAATAAGTCCTATTTTTTTAAGTAATGCAACTTTAGGTGCATAGCCATATTTAGCAGTATATTGCTCATATTTTTCTTTAAACTCGATAATAATATCAGCTGCTTTGTCCGATGAAATAAAAAGTGGACGTGCCTTACAATAAACAATAATATCGGGCGTAAAAGGTAATGAAGCTTGATTAAAATGCTCTTCGCTTTGACAAAATTCTTGAATCAGCTTATTATTTCTAATTGCGGCCAGTTTAATTGAATCTTTTGATGCAATCATGCGCAATGCGGGGAGTATTTCGGTTACAGTTTCATTGATAGAAATAGGATTTAAATCAGGCTTTGCAGCTATTTTAGCGTTTAATTTTGATTCAATATCATTATAAATAATTTTTATTTCTTCAATACTAGCAGCTGAAACGAATACACCATGATTTTGTAAAAAAATAACTTTAGGATCAATTTTAAATTTGGCCCTATATTTCAATAGTTCGGTCTCAACCTCTTTAAATAAAATATAACCCGGATCGGTATAAGGAATAAAAAGAACAGCATCACCAAACAATTCGGAAACTAATTTTTGTGCATTCTGAGAGCAAAGCAAAGAATTTGCAATAGTAGGATGGGTATGCACTACAAAAGGGTAGTCAATAATTTCATGCATCGAAGTTTCTACCGAAGGTCTTAGATTTTTTTCGGGGTATACACTGCTTTTGAATAAATCAACTTTTATTTCATTTTCCCGCACATCTGATTGATCGCTATATTTTTTATGTGCAATCACTTTAAGTTTTTCACGATCCAAAACAGCAAAACCATCAATAGTGATATCAGCTAAAGTGGTACCGCTTGCTTTTACCCAAACGTAATTATCATTTTTATATGATGTATTGCCTCCACCAGCAATAACATATTCCTTTAAACGGCCATAGTGATTTGAAATGGCGACTAAATCTTGTAATTCCTTCATAAATTAAATATTTACAAACTTATTGATAACTGCATTTCCTAACTGTATAAACTGTTTTTTCTCTTTTAATTTTGGAGTCCCGCAGGGGAATAAAAACCCATCCATATCCTTTGATTTTAAATATTGATGCGCAGCAATTACGCAAGCACCTTCATATGATGTTTTTTGCAAATGGGCATTTAAAGGAATATTGCCTCTTGTGTCAACGCTAATTGGAATCATTTCAGGAGCATTATGCTCAGTTCCAAAAAATATAACAAAATCTTTTGATTCAAAAAAGTCAACTAATTTTGCTAGATGCTGGATATCGTTTCTTCCGGGTATCAGCTCAATACAGCCAACCTGATACTTTTGAAGGTTTTGCAGTAACACTTCAAAATCCTTTTCAAACTCCGTATAATTACCCGCCTTATCATCTAGAAGAAGAGGATAACATGGAATACCACCTGAAGTAACAATTATATTAATTATATCTTCGAGGGGCATAAAAGCAGCCGGAGTTTCTTCAACAAAGGCATGTCCTCCCGATTTAAGTAAATTTCCTCTAATTTCATTTTCCAAACCGGGGATATCGTTCATGTTGCATTTGCTTTCCTTGCCTCCATATATTTTTTGAAACAGCAATTTTTTTCTATCGTCATCTGCTGCAATACTAAAAACCTTTTCTCTAATTGCCTTTGCTAAATGACGTTCGCGAACCAATTCACGAGCATATAGAGCCTTCATTTCTGAAAAATCGAGACTTATATTTACGCCATTTTTCACAAACCAATCATTGGCTTTTACAACCATAGCGCGCACTTGATTTTGAGTTTCTTCAATTACTTTATCGAGCTTGCTTTTTAAAGCGTTGGTAATGCTAACTGGGTAATTTAATCCTTTGCCGCTAAAATAAATTCGGCCCGGATTATTAGGATCATTTATGCGAATGCCCTTAGCCTGTTCATTTTTCATTAAACCTAAAAACTCAATATTGAATAAAGGGAAAATGCGGGCATTTACTGCAGCATTATAAAATTCGGCATAACCATCCGTTACAAAAAAATCATTTAAGCCCAACACCTTAATATTCTCTTTTTCTGATAATTCAAACATCTGCTGAATACTATCAAATGCTGAAAAAGAGAACGGGGAATGAACATGCCCATTTACATTTAGGACATCAAAATGGGAATAAGACTGGAGTAATTCCTGACTGGTTGGGAAATTTTTTAATATATCCATACAATAATAATTACGCTTTATGTTAATTTTCAACTTATTATACAAACTTGTAAATACAGGTTGTATAATGCTGCTAAATTAGTAAAAAGTATAATATAAAAAAAGAACTAAGACATAATGTTATAAAGGATATAAAAGTGAGGGCTAAATAGACTGAAGAAAAACAATCATTCCAAATTAAAACGGAATTATTGCATAGAATTAAAATTAATATTACATTTGCGCACTTGATATAAGAATGACTCCGTAGCTCAGCTGGTAGAGCAATTGACTCTTAATCAATGGGTCGACGGTTCGATCCCGTCCGGGGTCACTTCTTTTAATCAAGTTATTTCCTTTAAATGCTTTCCTCCTCCGCAGTAGGATCTTCATTCAAATTATCTTTCAAAATTAGCTTTGTTTCGTCCTCAGTAAGCGCTTCAACACCTTTTAAACTGCGCTGTATAGCTCTGGTTCTTTTTCCCATAACATCATCAAGCTGATTTAAGCCTGTTTGTATGTTGTTTTGAGCTTTATTCAACAATAAACCAAAATTTTCGAATTCTTTTTTTACCGCACCTAATACTTGCCAAACTTCACTGCTTCTTTTCTGAATAGCTAAGGTTCGAAAACCCATTTGCAAACTATTTAAAATTGCAGCCAAAGTAGTAGGACCAGTAACTACTATTTTATAATTACGTTGCAAATCTTCTAATAAACTAGGCTTGCGAACCACTTCTGCATATATACCTTCGAACGGCAAAAACATAATTCCAAAATCGGTAGTATTGGGTGGATCTAAATACTTTTCGCTGATATCTTTGGCCATACTTTTAATGGCAGAATCAAAAGCTTTTGAAGCGCTTTCAATTAATTTACTATCAACCGATTCGTAGGCATTGATAAGATTCTCATAGGCATCTTTGGGGAATTTGGCATCGATAGGCAGATAAATATTCGATTGACTAATTTCTCTTCCAGGAAGTTTGATTGCAAACTCAACCGTATCATTGCTGCTTTTCTTTGTTTTTACGTTGGCTTCGTATTGTTCTGGTGCTAAAACTTGCTCCAATAACATTTCTAATTGTACCTCTCCTACTCCCCCTCGGGTTTTTACATTACTTAATACTTTTTTCAACCCGCCTACATCTTGTGCTAGTGTTTTCATCTCACCCAAACCCTCCTGAACCGATTGAAGCTGCTTACCCACAGTTTCAAAAGATTGACTGAGTCGCTCATTTAAAGTTTTTTGTAATTTTTCATCTACCGTTTCCCTCATCTGCTCCAACTTTTTCTCGGTATTCAGAATCAATTCATTTTGCTTGAATTCCATTTGCCCAAACTTTTCTTTTTGGGTATTATTGAATGATTCAACATTTTTATCAAAGGTTAACTGAAAAGCCTTGAATGAGTTTTCAATTGATTCCCTCATCAATTTGCCATCTTGTTTGGCCTGCTCATTCAGTTCTTTAAGTTTTTCTTCCACTTTTGTGGCTATTTTATCTAACTGTAGAACAACAGAATCTGTAAACTCCTTGCTGGTTTTACTCAATTCATCTCTATTGCTTTTATTATTTTCCTCAGCCTTAGCCAACAGAGAGAGGAATTTTTCATCCATGGTTTTGGTCATGCTTGCCAACGATTGTTGATTGCTATCGCTGTGACTTTTAAATTGGTCCAACTGTCCTTTTGAAATACCGTTCAAAGCATCGAGAAAACTTTTCTGAAAAGCAGTAAGGTTATTACTTAATTCCAATCGGTTATCTTTAATTTCATCCTTCACGGAAATCTGAATCTTTTGAAAATCTTTTTCCAAGACATCCAATTTGGAAAAAAGCTTTGAGTCATTTTGCTGAGGTTTAAAAATAAACTGCATTATAAGCAACACGAGAAGCAAACAAAATATAGCAATTAACAATGCGGTAACCATTTTTTTAATTTTTAATAGGCGAAAGATAAAGAAAAAAACATAGATTTTATAAGCTAATTTAAAAGAAAAAAGCGTAGCATTTTGAACTGCACGCTTTATTATTAAATCGGATTAATACAATTAAAATTGGGGCCATTTCCAATTTAGAATTTCTGGCATATCCTGACCATACTTATTTATATATTCCTTATGATAGATCAGTTTTTCCTGAACCAAGTATTTTAACTTAGCCCCTTCGAAGCCTAGCTTAGGAAGTCGATGTATCACATCCAGGACAAGGTGAAACCGGTCAATATCATTTAAAACAGTCATATCAAAATACGTAGTAATAGTGCCTTCCTCCTTATATCCCCGCACATGAATATTTTCGTGGTTTGTGCGCTTATAAGTCAACCGGTGTATGAGCCATGGATATCCATGAAATGCAAAGACAATAGGCTTATTTTGAGTGAATAGCGCATCAAAATCCTTATCATTCAATCCGTGCGGATGCTCAGAATTTTGTTGGAGTTTCATTAAATCAACCACATTAATAACCCGAATTTTTATTTTAGGCAAGTGCTCACGAAGGATAGCAACTGCAGCTAAAGTT
Source organism: Bacteroidota bacterium (assembly GCA_020049015.1). Lineage (GTDB taxonomy): Bacteria > Bacteroidota > Bacteroidia > Bacteroidales > DTGW01 > JAIFLP01. The sequence continues at coordinate 9,565 of JAIFLP010000124.1, forward strand.
TCCAAGGTAGGAACATCGCCGCAGCAAGCCATCACAATATCTGGATCTGCATCCGAATCGCTGCTGGCCCATTGCCAAATGCCAATTCCTCTGGTGCAATGATCAATTGCGGCATCCATGCTTAACCATTGAGGTGATTGATACTTGCCCGCAATTACCACATTAACATAATTGCGGCTCCTTAAGCAATGATCCCAAACCGACAACAAGCAGTTAGCATCGGGAGGAAGATACACCCGAACAACAGATGCTTTTTTGTTTACAACAAGATCAATAAAACCAGGATCTTGATGTGAAAAGCCATTATGAGCCTGCTGCCAAACATGAGAAGCAAGTAGATAATTTAATGATGCTATTTCTCTTCTCCAAGGCAATTGGTTACAGACCTTCAGCCATTTTGCGTGCTGATTAAACATTGAATCGATGATGTGAATAAATGCTTCATAACAATTAAACAAACCATGTCGACCGGTTAGTAAATAACCCTCCAGCCAACCCTCACATTGATGCTCGCTAAGCATCTCCATTACAAAACCATCGTTATCCAAGAACTCGTCATTATCATTTGTTTTGGCTTGCCATTGGCGAT
>JAIFLP010000027.1 GCA_020049015.1 Bacteroidota bacterium
AATATTAAGGTTTATACCTCCTGTAATAATAAAATTATCATCGTAGCCCGCAATTGAGAATATATTATTGTTAACAAGTATATGTTGATTAGAGATTCCAGATACAATGTTGGTCGATGCTTTTTTATTTTTGTTAATTGTATTAATGCCCTCTTGTGAAATAGCATAAAAAACATCACCCGCATGATCTTCATAAATTGAATTAACTTGATTCGTTAAAACAGTGTTATTACCTATTTGAGGACCATTATTTCCAAACTTTTTACTAAACAAATCCAATTTACTTATTCCCTTATCTGTTCCAATCCATAATACACCAAATGCATCTTCAAAAACTGATTCGATCCGGAAACTAAGAATTGAATTTTTATCACTATTGGGAACAAACTGCATCAACTCTTCCTTAATAGGATCCAATCGAAACAGTCCATTATTATTGGTCCCAATCCAAATATGATCTTGAAAATCTTGTTTAACAACAGTAATTAAAGTTTCTTTCTTGAATACTTTTTTTAATTGAGGATATAGAGTAGATGCATCAAATAGTTTATCACTCTCATTGTTAATTAATAAGAGTTTTTTATCCGATTCTGAAGTAAACCAGATCCTTCCATCTTTATCTTCATATAATGGTCTTATTCTGTTATTATTATTTGCAGTGTACCTATAGGTTTGAAAAATAAGCTGGCTCGTTTCATAGAATTGATGGATATCAATTTTTAAGATTTTGGATGATTCAGTGCCTATCCACAATTTGTTATACTTATCAATTAGGATACTGTGTAATGAATCATTTATAAAACTCATTATTTTTCCTTTTTGTATGTTTTCGTATGTTGCGGACTTAACATTAAACAAAGCCATACCTGAAGTTGCGTAAACCAACCAAATATTTCCTGATTTATCGATATCGAAATTTATAATTTCATTGAGTTTATTAACCTGAGTGTTATATGGATTTTTATACTGAATAAATCTATTCTTTTCAGATTGAAATACACTTAGATGATATCCAGCCAACCATAATTTTCCAGAGTAATCAAATCGAATATGCCTAAGAATAAAATCATCTAAACTATTATTGTCAGACTGGTCTTTCCGAAATATTTTAAAATGATAACCATCAAAACTATTCAAGCCATCATGAGTAGAAACCCAAATTAAGCCCTTATTATCCTGCTTTATTCCTGTAATAACACTTTGAGACAAGCCATTACTAACGGTCACGTTGTCAAATTTGTAATGTTGTCCGATGACAGGTATAACGAAATTTAAAATAACAATAAGTAAATAAAGCCTTCTCAACATAATGATGCCCAATTTTAGCATACAAGATAGGTTATTTTTTTCTTTATTTCAAAAAACTTAATAAAATATATTACATCTACATGTTATGGGATAATATTTTTTGTAAAAAATAATTGCGAACAAGTTGAGTTTTCATAAAAATGTAGTATATTCGCAAGTGTAAATTTTATCAACACATAATTAACATGGTTGTAAACTAAAGAGATATGCCTTACAGAAGACTTCCAAATACTGATGCCTCCCGTTTGAAAGCATTAAAAATTGCTTATACAAAAGGCAAGGAAATGAATCCTTTTAAATTAGCTTTCTCTCAAAGCACTTTTCAAAAAGTGCAATCATTTTTGCCCAGCTTTGAAAAGGTTATAACCGAAAATCGATTCAACTACTCAAGCCACCTAAAAAAAAGCAAAGATTATCAAAATCATCTGCGCAAAGCAAGAACTTATGTTTCTCATTTTATTCAAGTGTTAAATATGGCTGTTCAAAGGGGTGAACTTCCCGCATCTATCAGAATATATTATGGTTTAAATGAGAATGACAAACGTACGCCTAACCTGCTATCAGAACAAGATGTTATTACTTGGGGCGAAAGGATTATCAAGGGCGAGCAGGAAAGAATCAAAAAAGGAATGTCTCCCATAACAAACCCCACCATTGCCATGGTTAAAGTAAAATATGAAATCTTTATTGATGCATACCGCTCTCAGCAAACCAACAAAAAAACTACCGCTCGATACCAAGAAGAATTAAGTGATTTGAGAAAAGCTGCCGATGACATTATTGTAAAAGTTTGGAATGAAGTAGAAGAAACATTCAATACTTTATCTGAAAATGCCAGAAGAGAAAGGGCTTCTGATTATGGTCTGAACTATGTTTATAGAAAAAATGAATTGGGAAAGCTTAGAATAGCACCCGATGCTTTTCAATCAGCTCTTTTTGTTTGATGATCCTTAAATTTCCACAGCATAACAGATAGTACTATTAAAGAAATTAGCAATACAGGCCAATCTGCTGTTTGCTTTCCTATATCTTCCATTCCCTCCCCAACTTGAAATTGATCATTGATATAATAATATATAACAATTATTGCATTATTAAAAAAATGAGCTATTACAGGGTACCATATATTTCCAGACCAAACAAATAAATATCCAAATAATACCCCCAGTAACATTCGGGGAATAAAACCATAAAATTGCAAATGCAGGGAACTGAATAAAATACCTGTAAATATGATGGCAATGTGCACATTATTAAACAAACTTGTAAATATATTTTGAAATACCCCTCTAAATAAAAACTCTTCTCCAATTGCAGGAATCAATGCCATAATAATAATGTTTGTAAATAATCCTGTAATGTTTGTTACATTTAAAAATGCTTTGGTTAATGCTTCTGCCGACAATTCTTTCTCTTTCATCCATATTTCCGCATTCTTAAATACACCCGAAAGCTTAATTCCCGCATTCCACTCTGCTAAATAATTAGACAATGGCAATGACACTATTACAATAACAAAGATAACCATTACTATTATCCATAAAGGTTTTCTATTTAAACATACAAAATAACTATTCGGCCTCTTAAATACATTAAATAATATTATAGAAGGTACAACAAATAAGCCTAATGATTGAAATAATTGCAAAAACTTTAATGCAAATAGGCTCCTCTCATTATTAAAATCTGAGGCCAATCCAGAGAATTCCGAAAACGAATAGCCTAATGCAAGAAGTATCAAAAAAGAAACAACTGACATTACGAGCAAAGAAAGCAAAACCACCAATAATGACAATAACAAACGCAATTTCGAACTTCCGGGATCAAACATGGACAAATTCATTGAATACAGAATTAATTGTTAAACAAAACTACAAAAGCTGGCATTTTTTTTATAAGTTACACAACAAATGTAGTAAATTTGCCAAAGACTTAGTTGAAATGTTCAAAAATTCCATTCTCTTTATTTATATGATTGCGGCAATTATGCCGTTAGTTATGTGGCTTTACACCATTCGTCGTTCTTCTGAACTACGCACTACTTCTTTAATTGGCTTATACTTCTTTATTTTCATTTGGAATTTCTCTTATTTTATCGAACTCGCAGCTTCTAATATTCTTTTGACCGCCTGGTTTAGTAAGATTGGTATGATTGGAAATAACTTTGTCCCTGCATTCTTTTTCCTGTTTATCATTGAATACATCGGAAAAGAGTATTTTCCCCTAAAAATAAATCTGCGATGGCTTTTATTACCTCCTGCTCTATTTACAATTCTGGTGCTAACTAATGATTTACATCTACTTATATACCCTTCCTATAAACCTCTATTTATAAAGGGTTTAGTACTTATAAAATTAGAGTATTCGATCTTATGGTGGTTGATGGTTGCTTATAGCTATTTCTTACTTAACTACGTATTCTTCATCTTAATTAGGCTTAAATTCAAATCAGCTAACATTATTAAAAAAAATCTTAACCTACTCATAATTGGTATTAGCATTCCTTTTTTGTCAAATGTATTATATATATTAAATATACGACCTTATGGAAATTTTGATATTACACCTATTGCTTCGCTGATATCTGTTTCAATTTTTGCGTATGGTGTATTCGCTTACAAATTTCATGATACGAAACCATTAGTTTTGCGTAAATTATTTGAAAACATGTTTGACGCATGCATAGTAACCGATGAATTTAATAGAATAATTGATTTCAATCCTTCTGCAACCACTCTCTTAAACATAAAGGCTGAAGATATTGGAAAAAATATTCAAGATATTATTCCTGCTATTAACAATTTACAAATTCAAATACCCCGCACCGAAATCAGTTTTAATACTCAATATTTCGAAATTGACCAAACTCAATTATTTCACAATAGTCATCTCACAGGCAACATGATATTGGTAAGAGATATTACTGAAAAAAAATTAGCTCAAACCAAACTTCAAAACAGTGAGGCAAATCTTATAATTCTAAACAATACTAAAAATAAGTTTTTTTCAGTTATCGCTCATGATTTAAAGGGTCCGGTAAGTTCGCAACGCAATGTTATCAAATTGATAATTGACAAATATCCCGAAGCAATCGGCAAGTACCCCATATTGAGAGAATTAGGCAAATCAATAGATTCAGTATATTTCTTATTGGAAAATCTATTAGATTGGTCAAGAAAAGAACTAGGTAGCATACAACCTGTATACAACAAATTTAATTTGAATAAAATGATACATAATATTATTCAAATATACTCCTTACCTTTATCTCAGAAAAGCCTTAAAATCACGTTCAATTATACTGGAGAGCAAGTGATTTATAGCGATGAAAAAATCTTGTTTACCGTTTTAAGAAACCTAATTAGTAACGCAATAAAATTTTCTTATCCCGGAAATGAAATAAAAATTGATCTTTATGGCGATGCAGCTTCATGCTACATTTATGTGATTGATTATGGTACAGGATTTGAAATTGATTCTTTCAACAATGATTTGGAGCGAAAATTCCAAAAACTTGGAACTATGAATGAAACAGGCACCGGACTTGGTTTGAATTTGTGTATAGATTTTCTTAAAATGATCGATGGAGAGCTTAACCTAAATTCAACAATTGGTAATGGTACTACAGCCATTATTAGAATTCCTATTCTGCATGCTAAAATTGCTGAATAATTTCCTTTAACTCGTCAAGATATTTGCGCGTATTTGATAATCGAGGAACCTTATTTTGTCCCCCCAACTTTCCTTTCTTATCAAGCCACTTTATAAAAGTTCCCTTTGGTGCAATAATAAATGAGGGTGCAACTAAAGTAATGTCTTTATAACGCTTAGCCTCATAATCACTATTAACCGACATCAAAGCATGATCAAATACATTCACAAAATAGTCTAAATTTTCAGGTTCTTTTTCAAACTCAACAATCCACTCATGCGATCCTTTTACATTATCGCCCATATAAACAGGTCCTCCTGTATACTCATTAATAATGGCTCCTGCTGATTCACACGCTTTTCTGAATGCTTTTTCGGCATTATCAATAATTAATTCTTCGCCAAAAGCATTAATATAATGCTTAGTACGACCTGAAATTCTAATTTTATGTGGATACAGAGATTCAAATACTACCGTGTCTCCTATCAAATACCTCCACAGTCCCCCATTGGTAGATATTACCATAGCATAATTTATCCCTTTTTTTACTTCTCCGATATGATAGCACTTAGGTTGTGGGTCATTTAGGCTATCTAAAGCTATAAATTCATAAAAAATGCCATAATCCAACATCAACAACATGGCCGAATCTCCCGGTTCATCCTGAATAGCAAAAAACCCTTCCGATGCATTATATGTCTCCATATATCGCATAGTGTCTGATGGTATAAGGCGCTGATATTGTTCTTTATAAGGCAGAAAGCTTACCCCGCCATGTATAAATAACTCCAAATTAGGCCAAACCTCCAAAATATTATTTTTACCCGTGTAATCTAATATATGTTTAAGCATAACTAAATTCCATGAGGGAACACCTGCCAAATTGGTAACATCCATTTGCACTGTCTCCTTAGTAAGCTTGTCTAACTTTTCTTCCCACTTGGCTATTAGTGCTGTTTCAGCTTTTGGAATGCGTATAAAGTCGGCCCAAAAAGGAAGGTTTTGTATTAGAATAGCTGATAAATCACCATAATAGCTTTGATTATTGAAATTATCTATTTGATGACTACCACCAAGGGTTAGAGATTTTCCGTTGAAAATGTTGGTACTAGGAAAATTACGGGCATATAATGCCAATACATCCTTCCCTCCTCTAAAATGGCAATCTTCAAGTGATTCTGAACTTACGGGTATAAACTTACTCTTATCACTGGTAGTACCCGACGATTTCGCAAACCACTTTATATCCCCAGGCCAAAGCAAATTGCGCTCTCCTCCGCGCAAACGATCAACATAAGGTTTTATATCTTCATATTGTTGTAAGGGTACCGTTTTCCTGAATTCATCTATACTTGTTATCCCCTGATAATTAAATTTTTTTCCCCATTCAGTTTTTGAGGATGAATCAATCAATTTAAAAAATGTTTCTTCTTGTATTTCAACAGGATGCTCCTTGTATAGCGATATTTGATGGTTCCTTTTAAAATTTAACCAGTTTATAATTGATGGCAGTATTGGCATATCTTTTTTTCCAAAATTAGCATTTTGTTAATTCTTATTATTAAATCTTAAGTGAAAAATTGTTAATTCCTCTTATTTTTGTGTTTTAAGAAATTAAAGCATGCAACAAACCTCATTATTCGATTTATTCGACAACATGCAGACGCCTCAGCAAGATGCAGGAATGCGCTTAAAAAAGGAGCTTGCAGAGGTGGAAACCCGCATCAAAACTTCACGACAACGCTTGCTCAAAGCTGAAAAAGATTTATCAAACTTCCTTAATGAAGTTATATCACTTAAAAACGAACTCCAGTCTGAAGCTTTTCCTTACATTGCCAATTTTGAAGCTGCGCACTTAGCGTGTTCAAAAGAAATTAAAAAAATGCCTGCTCAGTTTCAAAAATTATTAATAGAAAATTATACTAACAAATCGGAACCCTTCTTCAATACAATCAAACTACTCTTTGGTTCCATACAAAACAACCATAGTCATACTTTCACTTCATTTGAACCCAAACCATCAATTGAAGAACTCAAATTCATGAAAAACTTGCATGAAGAAATTGATGCCTATTTTGATCTCTCAAAAATAAAAAACGAATCAGAACAAAAAAAATATGAGGCTGTGCTTAATAAATCCTCATTGGCTTTCAAGTCATTAAATTCCAACGGACTAATAGAATTACGTGATAGCTTTGTTCCATTTACGCTAAATAAATCTACTACCGATGAATACCTAAAAAAACTGCTTGATCGCAGAGAAATTGAATTAAAACAAATTGATTTTCAGTCAGATAGAAAAATAACCTGCTTAAAAAATGCCAAAGATTCTGTTTTAGGAAATATGATTGCTTCCTGCAAAACAGCTTTAGAAGCAGGTGAAGAAACTAAGGGATTGGTATTTAATGAAATAAATGACGCATATATAAAATTGTTGGCTGTTCGTGAGGAACTAGTTAATTATATACAGCAACGCAAATTAGGTTCGCATCTTACTTCTTTAATGCCTAACATGCCTGAACCCACTCAAAAACCAAATGATTGGGACGCTTTAAGAAAATCTTTTAAGTATCTTGAACCTGGTGATATAGAAAAGCTGCTCATCATTACCCAGAAATTCTCATCGCAAAGCACAGATATTCAAGAATCTAAAAGTTCGAAAAAGCAAAAGAATAAAAAAAGCAAAAGTTTGAGAAAAAACAAAACTATAAAATCTTAAATCATTGTTTTTTTATTTGTCAAACTTCTTCATGCATTTTATCACTTTTAAATTTAAAGTGATAATATTCTTTGTTTCATGTAAAATATGAGTAACAAGTACACTGCTGCGAGTGCCTATTTCATCCTTTTTAATAAGCTTCAAATTTTTGACACTTAATTTATCTATTCTTTCTTCAAGAGTCTCACAAGTCTGCTCAAGCTCGTGTAAAGTAGAAAAATCTTTTTTAGCGATGGCTTTTCCACATTCTTTAGTATAAATTCCCACTTCCTTGCTAAGAGATAATAAATCAGTTGCTTGGTCCAAATGAATAGCAGGATGATGATTATCAATATACTTCCAAATATTTTGCATCAGTCGGCTATAACAATCTGATATTTCCTTAACCTGATCAATACTTTGTACATACATAAATCCATTATCGAAATTCTCATCCTCCAATCGCTTAATTATATAGGGCGATGCCGATTTTAATTCTTTAAGCTCCTTATTTAGCTTCTTATTTTCATTTATAACTTTTTGCATTTTTCCTCTCTTTTCCTGAATCAGGAATTTAATAGGATCTTCAATAAAATCTTCAGATGCGCTCATATATGCAGCGATTTTAGCATTCCATGCTTTTATCTTTTCAATTGAGCTAATTTCAACCTTTTCTTCTACTTCCTTCTGCTTCTTTTCACTTTGTCTGTGAGCGGTATGCGATCTGTATGCTATAAAGAAAACAAAAGCTATTACAATTATCAAAGCAATAAATCCACCAAAATATAGGGCAGTAGCTATTATAAATGACAAAGTAAATGCAACAAATGCGGTAATAAACCAACCTCCAATAACCGTTAATACACCAGAAACTCTATAAACGGCGCTTTCTCTACCCCATGCCTGATCAGAAAACGAAGAACCCATGGCTACCATAAATGTAACATAAGTGGTTGATAATGGCAATTTTAAAGAAGTTCCAAGGGCAATCAATGCACTCGAAACAACTAGATTAACCGACCCACGAACAAGATCAAAGGAAGGCTTATCTTTATCTTTTATATTACTCTTCACTTTCTCTTGCTTAAACCGCTTATCTAGCCATTTCTGCATTCGTTTAGGTACAATTAGATCCAAAAACTTTCCCATTGAGATAAAGGCTCTAACAATAGACCTAGATAGAGCACTCGATTGAAATCGCTCTGAGCCTTCTGTCTGCCTCGATAAGTTTACTTCTGTTCTTGTTACAGTTCGAGCCTTCTTCGAAAACCAAAGCGTTAATGCCATTATAACACCTGCTGATAATAAAAAAAATGTTGGTGTTTTAATTGCATTATTCAAATAGCCCATCTCCATTGATTGCGGATTGATTCCTGAATTCGCCAAAAACACTTTAAATGATTCATACCCCGCCAGAGGAACACCTATAAAATTCACTAAATCATTACCTGCAAAGGACATGGCTAAAGCAAAAGTTCCAAACAATACTACAATTTTTAACGAATTAACTTTAAATAAAACACTTAATAATTGCAAAATGGCAGTCCAGGCAATCAAACTCACTGCCATAATCAACAATGTATTATGCTTGATCAGGCTGTACGTTTCTGGTGAAATAAAACTAGCCCCTTTTAATCCTTTAATAAGTAAAAAATAAGTAATAATTGAAATCGATAGCCCGCCCCAAATAGCCGCAAAACGTTTATAGTTTTTTTCTATATTAAAAGTAAACAATATTCTAGCTATATACTGTATAAGAGCCCCAAAGGTAAATGAAATAACAACCGATAATAATATGGCACTCATAAATCCCAATATATTGGCAGTATTAATATACTCAGCAACTCCAGACAAACCACCATCGGAAGATAGCTTTTTAAAAACAGCTACAGCTAGAGCAGCTCCTATTAAATCGAATAATATAGATACCGTAGTAGAGGTAGGCAAACCTAGGGTATTAAAAACATCAAGCAACAAAACATCAGCAAACATTACTGCAAGGAATATGATCATTACTTCAGCAAAAACAAACTTTTCAGGATAAAAAACGCCGTTTCTTGCTATCTCCATCATACCACTGCTAAAAACACTACCAACAATTACTCCTGCAGTAGCTACCCAAAGAATCACTTTAAACTTTGCTGCTTTAGAGCCTATTGCCCCATTTAAAAAATTAACCGCATCATTGCCAACCCCAACAACCAAGTCCGAAATGGCTAAAATAAATAGAACCCCAACAATAAAAAGGTAGAAATACTCGATTTGTATCATGTGATTAAGTATTATTAAAAAAAACGATGTAAAGATGCTACATTCAAATTTTAGTTTATATGTTTTCTATGTTAAGAAATTGTTAATTTTATAATAAATCTACATTATTCATAACAATTT
>JAIFLP010000093.1 GCA_020049015.1 Bacteroidota bacterium
TTATAGGAATATGCCATTTTGTAAAGTCCATTATCAGCACCTAACAAAAAATTATAATTATTAAGAGCCAAAACTGAATTTATTTTAATGGGTTGATTTAAATTCAGTTTAATAGTTTTTAGTTCCGTTAGTAAATTATTAAAGTATATGATTTCGCCATTTTCAAAAAATGCCATGATATCTCCAAATCTAATTTCAATAATTTCAACAATATTATATCCAAGTTCATTTTTTTTGATTAACTCTTGAAAAGTTTCATTTTCTTTTAAATATAAACTTCCGTCATTTAGTGCCAACCAGATGCGTTTTTTAGAATCAGAAAACATCAATCGAACAAAACTAGTGGAGCTATCTGTTATGTTTATAGGATAAAAATTTATACCATCGAATTTGAATAGTTTTTCGGCTGAAGCAATCCATAAATATCCGTTTTTATCTTGCTGGATATCGTATAGAATGGGACTTGACAAACCTTCTTTGTGAGTATAGTTTTTAAAAGAATACTTTTGTGGCCAAAGATATTGAGCACAAAAAAATAATAGGAATATGGGAATGAAGGATTTCATATTTTATTCTTTTTGTTTCACCCCAATAGTATATTTATATTTAGGAACCCCACCAATAGGAATGGTATAGAAAGGCAATAATTCACCGTATTGATTTTTTACAAAAATAACTACATTATTGTTTTTTACAGGCTCTTGTTTTTTCTTAATAAATTGAATATCCAATGATGAATTTACTTCATCGGGTATAATTTTGAAGCTGCTTTCTGCCCAGTTATTATCTCCTGATACTTTTTCTATTTGTCCTTTTCTGGCGACCGAAACTATCCTTATAAAGCCATCATTGTCCCAATCAAAATTGGTTTGATTTACTGAAATAGTTTTATCATCAATATATGGGTATATATGAGATATCTGAGAGGGATTATCATGCATTCTAAATGAATATTCATAGGCAAATGCATTTGTTCCTTCAATGGATATTCTTTTTGTTATGTCCGATGAAATATAGAATCGGTACATATTTCCATCATCTCCTTTAACACCTTCAATGATCATTTTAAAAATATAGCCCCCAAATTTGCTCACTAATTCACCTTCGGTTGGGTTAAACGGACCAAAAACATACCAATTGTCATCGTATTTATTATCTTGTCCAAAAGTTTTAGAAGATATCAGTTTCCCACTTTTATATTTTCCAAAAGGGTTTTCTTTTTGGGCATCTGGTTCAGACCAGCACGTTTTTCCACCATAAAATTCATAAGAAATTTGGGTGTCAAAAACCCCATTTAGTTCATCATGCTTTCCGCCTACTTCAGGATCAAAAGTGTGAATGTAAAATGGCTGTTTATAGCCTTCAGGGATTAGAAAGAAAAATACTTGCGAGAAATCATCATCACCCCATTCCTTTTCTGAATTGTTTCCAAAGATCATCAGATAGGGAATATTCTCTTCTATTGCTGGTACAGGTTGTGCATGCGTCTGTATAGAGCAGACCACGATATTTATCAATAATATGGCTATTTTCAAATTATGGTTCATATCTATTATTTTTAATAATGATTGTTTTTATAACGCAAAAATTTGTATCAGAATTCGTAGTTAAATATTTTCCTGTAATATTTAATCGAACATCAAAAGTTCCATCGTTAATATACTTATGAAAAGATGTTTTATTTTCATCTCCATTTTTATCACCAAAGTCCCAATAGTAATTTTTGGGTTCAAATTTATTTAATTTTGAAGTATTAGGTTCAAATATTAATTGATCTTTTGCATTTGTATCTTTAAATGCTATAAAATTGGCCTGTTCAATTTCTTTTATTTCTAGAACATAATCAGCTTGATTAAAAGCTAATTCGTTAGTGGTGTTATCTATAATATTAAGTTTGATATTATAGGTTCCAGGACCAGCAAAACAATGATCTACGGAGTCTTGTCTGACTATATTGCCATCACCCAAATCCCATTCCATCTTCATGCTTGTTGAAAGCATATCGTCACTAAAACCTTGTTCAAAAAAGGTATAGCAATAATTGTTGTTAACGTAATATTTGCAATTATTGAAACCTTTAAATATTGAAGTATAGTTGAACAAATCATTTGTTCCATCTCTATCAGATGCAAAATATGAATCAGTTAAATTTGGATCTATTATGTAGGCTAAGTCGTTACTATTAGAGTTAATTGGACTTTTTAATTGAACAGGTTCATTAAATTCATCTTTTGATTTTTGAGAAAAGAAAATGTCATAACCTCCTAAGCTATTATGTGATTCAGAAGAAAAGTATAATCTACCACTTTCATGAATGAATGGATAAATTTCATTTTTTGATGTATTGATTATATTTCCTATGTTTTTTGGATGGGTCCAGAATCCTTTTATAAACTCAGAATAATATATATCAAAGCCACCATAGCCACCATTCATATCGCTAGCAAAGAATAGAATATTTCCATTTGGGTGTAAGCTGGCATGCATTATATTGTATAAATTACTGTTGTATTTAAATGCAGTTAGTTTGCTAATGGTATTGTTTTTTATTTCTGAAAAAAATATCCCTGTTTTATTGTCAATTACTTGATCTGTTAAGCCCGTTATTATTTCTATATTTTTTGTGAGTACGATTAATTCATTATTTCTATCTATAGAAATGGGCCCATCATTTAATCGACTATTAAATATTCCATTCATCAATTTCATTTTTTTATATTTTGATGAATCAATTTTTTCAGCAAGCCATAAATCAGAAAAGAAAATTTCTTCGCCATTTTTATTTCTATATGAGAATAATAAGTTGTGGGATTCATCGGAGCAATAGGCAATACCACCGAGGAAAAATGCAGGAGCCGATTCATTAAATTTATCGGTAGAAATAGGGATTTTACGAAACGAATATGTATTCTGTGCTTTTACTAATGCTATTTGCAAAAGATATATTTGAATTAATATGAATAGTGTCTTTTTCATCATTAAAATAAATTGGGCATAAATGCGGCTACAATATATTTGAATTCATACCTGAAAAATATTTCATGAGAACCTTTAACTAAAGGGGCTAATTTACCAAATGGAATATCGTAAGAATAACCTAACATTATTTGAGTTGATAAGGATACACATGTTGTAATATTATATGAATCATATGACCTGAATCCGCCAGAAAGCATTAAATTTCCTTTGTTAAAGTAGCCTGCAATGTTAACTTCAATCTGTTCACCTGTAATTTGTTGATAGCGATATAGTATATTGGGTTTTAGTTGAAATGATTCTAACGATATAAGTATTCCTGAATATAACGCATAGTCATATTGGTCCATATCATGATTATAAGTTAGCTTCCCCTCATTATTTATTTTACTTGTTAATACCTGAGGAATGCTTGCACCAAAGTAATAATTTTTAGTAAAATAGTAAAAACCCATACCAAAATTGGGCATCATCAAATGGAGTACTTCTTCTCTAAATACCACATCAGGTTCATTTAAGCGTATTTTTCCAAAGTTTGCGGTTATGGATTGCAAGCCTCCTTTGAATCCTAAATACAATTTCCCATTATCAATATCAATATGATAAGAATAGTTTATAAACATTTGCTTGTATTGGTAGTTTCCCAAACTTTCATTAGAATACAAAAGTCCTATACCGGAATGATAATGTTTAATTGGAGTATGAATATTTACAGAAGTGATTTCAGGTGCACCATTCAAACCTAACCATTGTTTTCTGTAATGCGTATTAAAACTCAAACTTCCTCTGCTTCCAGTATATGCTGGATTTAAGGGCATACCATTGTTAAGGTACATATTGTATAAAGATAAATACTGACCAAAAATTAAATTGTTAGTCAATAGGACTAGAAGTAGTATGAGCTTTATTTTTCTCAATGTCTTTTCAAAATAACATTTCCTTTGTATAACTTACCTTCAATTTCTAGCGAATAGAAATAGTTTCCTTCAGGCAATGGATTCCCATTATGGGTTCCGTTCCATGTATTATCATAATTAAATGATCTGTATACTTCTTTACCTTGATTGTTGAATACTATTAATTTTGGATTTTTAAACTCTGTAATTCCTTTTATCTCAAAAACATCGTTGACGTTATCGCTATTTGGAGAGAATCCTTCAGGAACGAATAATTCTTGAACAAAAAGTATAATAGTATCACTTATTTCTTGACAAGAACCGTTTGATATAGTATAAATAATTCTATTTTCAAAATGTTCTAAATTAGCTAAGCTAATTAATGTGTTTTCGGTTGTTATTTGAATATTTGGATTTTCAGATTTCCAATTAATGACAGCAGGAGATTGGCTTGGGATAATTAATTGATGAGATGTTGTATAACTAAGTTGATATGTTTTGTTTATGTCTAATGGTTTTGGTTGTTCAAAAAAATGGATTGAAAATTCAATTTCTTTAGGACATCTTCCATTATTAATAGTTACTTTTCCTTTGTTTTTTCCAAATTCATTCGTTTCAATTTTTATCCTTTCGTTAGAATCGCTTGTTATATACCAAACATTGGGCAAATTCCATGATAAAGTACCATTATTGCTTTTTATTATTAATTCGATACTATTCCCGCAAGCAGAGGTATCTGAAGGAATACTCACATAAGGACTAAGTAATCTATTTACTAAAATAACACCCTCAATGTTTTGCACAGGACAATTATAGCCATCTTTAGCTTCAGTTATTTTGTATATCGAATCGTTTGATGTTATATTGATATTAAAAGGAGTGTCATAAATAGAATAGCTATCTGACTGATTTATTTTAATTTGCAAAGGCAGCATTCCCTCTGTAATAACACTTGCGATAAATGATTCATTTTCACAAAGGGTTAATGAATCCTTAGCTAATGTTAATTTGGTAATAGGAAAAATACTTATATTAGTTGCTGAAGATGTGTCGGAGCAACAATTATAAGGTCCCGAAAATACAATTCGTTTTAGAGTAATATTTGATTTTACTGTGTCGGAAATGAAGTTTGTTGTTTCTTGAGTTCCAATTGCAGTATCAAAAAAATTAACATTATTGCTAAATAACCAATTATATTTGTATTGCTGATCACCACCCAAAGGCAAACTGGCATATATTTTTGGGGTGGACGCATAGCAAATTGTTGAATCGTCTTGTAAAATATTATTTGATATAACATCGAGGACTTTAATTATTTTTGATTTACTGGTATCGGAACAAACAGATGAATTTACGATTCTGCGTAGAGCAGATTCCGTGTCTATTTTCCCAATATACGTATTTGTTTTGTTGGATATAAAAATCCAATTATTCCCGTTAAATAACTCCCATTTGAACGAGTGAATTCCAGTTCCACCGGTGGGGATAGAACCATTTATTGAGTCAACTATATTGCCTTTACATATGGTGGTGTCCTGAAAAATAGTATTATTATAAATTTTGGGAATTACATTAATAAGTATTATATTACTCGTATCAGAACAGAAGCCTTTAGGTCCTTTACGTGCCACTCTTCTGTAATAAATAGGATTTAGAAGTTTTTCAGGTGAATAATAGGCTTTGTTGTATTCATAATCAGCATCCATCCAATTTTGAGTACCTTTTTTCTGTTGCCATTCAAAATCTAATGAATAATTTCCTATACCACCGTAAGGAATGGAACCAGAAAGGGTGTCTGCATTTTGCTGCTGACATATTGTTTGCGCTATTCCAATGGTATTGTTTGTAACTGCATCAAATACTTTTATTAAGTGAACATTACTTGTATCAATGAATCTTTTGGATGTATCATTTTGGTCGGTAGAGTATACAATTCTTTTAAAATAAGCGTCTTTGGCAAGTGGATTTGGTTTGTAATTTTTTGTTTTTGCTGTTGATAAAGTTGTCCAATTGATTTTATTTTCTGAATACAACCATTCATATGTATACTTGCCATTTCCTCCTTTTGGTTGTGAGCCTATTATTTCTCTAGGGGTATCACCTTCGCAAATATCTTGTTTTGATGGCAGATAATTAAAAAGGAAACCATATAAAGGTGATTTCAGAAAAAATTTCTGACCTCCTATATTGCCAGAGATAGCTCCTTTGCTGGGACGTGGGCTGGTATAATTCCCCGGACTGCCTCCATTTTTTAAGAAATTGATAGGGGTATCATCTGAAACCCATAGTATTCCGCCACCGCCACCTCCGCCACATCCAGGAAAATCTGGATTATCTACGGATCCTCCATTTCCACCAGTGGCAGAAATTTCAGGTATTCCAAAATACGTATTAACATCTAGAAATATACTTCCTGCACCACCACCGCCACCACCAGCACCTGTTGCCATAGTATCTATTGATTGCCCATTGGCTATCAGTTTCCCATTTTGATGGAATAGTTTTTCAGCAATAATAAAGATGATACCGCCGCCATTGCCTCCGTTAGTTGGATTTAATGAGTCGTTTGATGTTCCTGAGCCACCACCGCCACCTAAAAATGCTCGTGGAACTGTATCGATGTCGGGAAAAATAAAATTTTGATAAATACCTCGTCCACCTTCTGAGCGATTTGCAGGTTTATAGCTTCCACAGATCTCCGATTCAAAATCACCTGTTCCTCCAGATCCAAATGCCGATCCTCCCGCACCCCCACCATATAAACCACTACCACCACCACCGCCATTTAGAAGACTTCCAGAGCCTCTATAAAAAACTGAACCTGAATCGCGACTTACTATTCCTTCGCCCTTAACGCCAGCACTATCTATTGCTTGTAATCTAAAATATTTCAAGTTGTAGCCTGCAGGGTCTGCTTTGCTGCATTTAATGTTCGCAGAAATGGTTTTGTTCCCACCCTTGAATCCTTTGTGGCTAACATTTATAGTTCCTTTTATCGTTAAACTATCTGAAACTACGATTGCAAAAACTCCGCCTGTTTTGCCATTCCAATCATCACACGTATAATCACCTTCCAAGGTTGTGCTTCTGAAAAAGGGCACTTTTACTAATTGTAATGCATCCGATGGTGAATAGCTTAATTTGTCTATCCCCTCAGTAGCTTTTGTTAAACTGGTTGTGAAAACAACTGAATCGCCTTTAATTTCATTTATTAGTAAAAATTCATGTCTGCCAGCATATCCTCTTTTTTTTAAAAGACCATTATTATCAATTGAGGCTCCTTTCATTTGAATTAAGAGAACTGTATCTCCTTCCAAAAAATTGGAGGCAGAATTTATAACCACAGTATCGGGGTCGTCTTTATCGCCGTTGAGCACGTTTCTAACCTCAGCATAGCGGTTTATGACTTTAGGCTGACTCACTCCCAATAATGTAACTAACAGTAATATAAATGAGTATGTGTACTTCAAAGATGCTTATCATTTAAAGCATAAAATTAATAAAAAGGCTATCAATAAGCACGTTAAAAAAGAAAATTGTAGATCGTGTTAGTAATTAATTACTTATCACTCTCTGTTAATGGAATTTCAATATGAAAGATAGTGCCTTTATTTTCAATAGAGTGGAATTTGATAATGCCTCCAATCTGGTCAATGATGTTTTTAACAATTGACAAGCCCAATCCGCTACCACCCGATTTTGTTGTAAAATTGGGTCGAAACAGCTTCTCCCACATATTTTGGGGGATACCAATACCATTGTCTTCTATTTTAACAATAGCTGTATCAATAGTTTCTTCTAAATGAATATTAATTTTACCTATCTTTCCTTGAGGAATTGATTGACTTGCATTGGTAATAAGATTAATAAACACGCGTTGAATCTGCTCTTTATCGGCATAAATGATAACAGGATGCGAAGAGGGAATTATAAATTCAATATTGTGAGGAGATTCATTAAACAGAATCATTATTTGTTCTATCACTTCAACCAAATTGATTGCAGTATAGTTAGCTTTTGGCATTTTGGCAAAATTTGAAAACTCTGTTGCAATATTCGCTAAATTATCAATTTGTTCGATGATGGTTGCAGAAACTTTTTTTATATATTCATCTTTATCTTCTCTGTTTTCAGACCATGATCTGAGTAATTGCTGCATTGACAACTTCATTGGAGTCAATGGATTTTTTATTTCATGTGCCACTTGCCGGGCCATTTCTCTCCAAGCCGATTCCCGTTCTGACTTAGCCAGTTTTTCGAAATTTTCAGCCAGCTCATCAACCATGCGGTTATAATCTTCTATTAAGCTTCCAATTTCATCATTTCCGCTATATTCAATTTTTTCATTTACTTTTCCGGGTCTAATTTCTTTCAAACGTTTTTGTATGATGCTAAGCGGTTGGGCTATCCTGTTAGAAATTACAATAGATACGATCAATCCAAAAATAATAATTATAAAATATAAGTTTATTACTGTTACAATGAGCGATGTGATCTCATCTGTTAATTCCTCCTGCTTTGAAAAGTAGGGCAAATTTAAATAGCCAATGGTTTCATTTTTATTATTCAAAAGAGGAATGTATGCAGAAATATAGCTCATTTCGCCTATTTGCTCTTCATGTATAAATTCAGTATAGGTGTTATATTTTAGGTTATAAAATGCAACAGGATTCATGTAGTTTCCGCTCAAACCTTTTTCAAATATTTCGGGTCTTGAACTTGCAAATAATTGACCATTAGGTAAATAAATATTTACATCGCAATAAAATATATTAGATGTCTTGATTAGAAAACTTTCAAAATCTTGCAGATAAAATGATTCATTTTTCAATAATTGGTAATCAATTTGTCTTATATAATCTGTGGTTGCAGTATGTAATGATTTGATTTTTTCTTTAACAATTTGCTTATGTTTGTTTTTGTATTGGTAAATATTGAACGCTACAATTGATATACCAACTAATATAAAAGATGCTAGTAATATGCCTAATTGCGATACGAATATTCTATTCTTAAAACTATTTAGAGTAATGCTTTTTAATTCAACTTTTGATGTAGTTAAAATATACAGCATAAAAAATAGGAAGTATAAAATTGAATAAAATGAAAAGCTTATCAAATAGTCAATGAATTTATTCTCAGGAATGCTTATTACAATTAAATTTTCACTATCGGGTTTAAAAATTATGTGCTGATTATTTTTTAAATTGCTTGTAGAGAACTCAGAAGTATCAGTATTAAATACTTTCGAATCAATTGGATAAATGTATTTTCCAGATTGAGCAATTAATTTATTGTTATTATATTTAGCGTATGAATTTTCATTAGATTTATTTTTTTTATATTTATTGTCAATAAGTAAGTCAGGGTATCCTAGTTCTTCATATAGTAGTCTTGAATTTAAGTGAAGGTATAAGGTGCGGTCTAAATTTTCAGAACCTCTTTTAATTCTGATTCTACCCATATAGGTTATTTTTCCATTCGAATAATCAATATAGAAAAATGAAGTTTTTGGAATTCTGATTCCTTTTGTTTGGATTATTTTTTCAAAAAACGGATAACATAAATACTGCTTATTGCCTGGCTGAATTAATACCGAGTCGTTATGATTACAAACGGTTAAGCTTAAATCATATTTATCCCAATACCCATCAAAATAACTTTCTCTTATATAATTATATAGTGATTCATACTGAGTGATTTCATTCCTGAATAATTTGATAAATATTGAATCAGATTTTAATTTTTGGTCAATTTCAGTTATTAAGTATTCTGCAGCTGGGTCGTGCTCAGTTGATAAGTTAACTGCCATTACCTTTCCTGTATTTCTGATTTTTTCGTTTGAAAACTCGTAAACAAAAATACTTTGTTGTATTGAAAACAGTAATATATAGATTAGAAAATTATTGAAACTTATATTTTTATTTTTGATTACTTTTATATAATAGATGTAATATGATATAGCTAGTATAAAAACTACATATGTTATTTTAGTTATTATTGATGCGGATATAAACAATACTGATATTGAACAAATTATTACAAATATTAATAAGCCTGGTTTTTTCATTTTAGTAACAAATTTCTCTAATAATAGAAAAAT
>JAIFLP010000030.1 GCA_020049015.1 Bacteroidota bacterium
GGTTTTGGTGGTCAGTCGTTTATTTCAAATACCTTTGAAAAAGTGAAGAGACTGAAACAGCTAATTTTGAAACATAAGTCTGCTGCTCTTATTCAGGTTGATGGAGGGGTAGATGTTAAAAATATTGCTGAACTTAATCAGGCTGGTGTAGATAGTTTTGTTGTGGGTAGTGCAATTTTTAAGGCTGAAAATCCTTTGATTTATATTGAGCAGTTAAAGAGTATTTAATTGTTTTTTTCTTTGGGTAAGTATTCCGGATATACTTTTCCCATACTATTAAAAAGATTGATGCGGGCTGTATTGTGCCATGTTTCTATTTCTTTCAACCATTTTTTAGATTCATTTCTGCTTGTGTTCTTTTCAAATGGACAATTCTCTTTTTCCTTCTCAAAGCAGGCTATGCGGGAATATTCAATTAATTCTATTTCAGGTATGTAAATCATAGGTCTGATGATATCCATTCGACCTTCAAACATTGTAAGTTTTAATGGTAATGAACTTATAGAACCATGATAAATCATATTCATTAACATTGTTTCCAAAGCATCATCCATGTGATGGCCGAGTGCCAATTTGTTATATTCATGTTCTTTTGCATATTTGAAAAGGGTTTTGCGACGGTGCCATGAACAAATAAAACAGGGCGATTTACCTTTTCTATTATCAAAATTAACATCCTTTGTAATAACATCAAAGGGTATATTTAATTTCCCGCAAAAGGTTTCTAAATATTGAATATCCGTTTTATAACCTACTTGCGGGATATGGATATGTATGGCAGATAATTGAAATGGAAAGGGTAATTTTTTTCTTATACTGGCTAATGCTTCAGTGAGTATCAAAGAGTCTTTTCCACCCGAAAGACCTATTAGTACTCTGTCATCTTTATTTATAAGTTCATTTTTAAGGATGCAATCTTTTGTTTTGTTCGTAATTTTTCTTTGTAAACGTTTTAGTTCGTTTTGGTTTTCCATACCATTTAGTTATTGTAGCTGGTTGTTGGGGCACAGGTACAAACCAGATTCCTATCACCATAAGCATCATCTACCCTACATACGCCGGGCCAATATTTTTTTTCTTTTATAAAAGGGAGAGGAAATGCTGCTTTTTCGCGACTATAAGGGTGTTGCCAAGAATCAGATGTTATTTCAAATAAATCGTGCGGGGCATTTTTTAAAGTATTGTCTGTTCGGTCTTGCTTGCCATCGCTGATTTCAATTATTTCGTGGTAGATTTGAATTAGGCTATCTGCAAATCTTTCTAATTCCTGTAATGATTCACTTTCAGTTGGTTCAATCATTAACGTACCGTGAACTGGGAAAGAGAGAGTAGGTGAGTGGAAGCCATAATCCATTAGTCGTTTGGCAATATCGGTTTCGGTAATATCAGCTAAAGCTTTGAACATGCGGCAATCAATAATAAACTCATGGGCATTAAAACCCTGATCACCTTTGTAAAGTACTTTATAGTATTTTTCAAGCTTAGCAGCCAAATAGTTAGCATTAAGGATGGCCATGCATGTTGATTGCTTCAATCCTTCGCTACCCAGCATTTTAATATAGGCATATGAAATTATAAGAATACTACTAGAACCATATGGAGCTGCAGATATAGCACCTATTCCTTCTGTTCCGCCGGTTTCAATAACAGGATGGTTTGGAAGATATGGAACCAAATGATTGGCTACGCATATAGGCCCCATGCCTGGCCCCCCACCGCCATGCGGAATAGCAAAAGTTTTATGCAGATTTAAATGACAAACATCAGCCCCTATATCGTTTGGTGAAGTAAGTCCAACTTGTGCATTCATATTTGCACCATCCATATAAACTTGACCTCCATGCTGGTGAATCATGGTGGTAATCATGCGTATATTGCTATCGAAAACGCCAAAGGTTGAAGGATAGGTAACCATTAGAGCAGCTAAAGCGTCTCCTGTTTCTATTACTTTGTTCTTAAGATCATTAACATCAATGCTTCCTTTTTCATCACAATTTACAGTTACAATTTTAAATCCAGCCATAGCAGCACTTGCGGGATTCGTTCCATGTGCCGAAACCGGAATAAGAACCGTATTTCTTTGCGATTGATTATTTTTGATATGGAATTGTCTTATAACCATTAATCCCGCATATTCCCCAGATGCACCTGAATTGGGCATAAAAGATACTTCAGCCATTCCGGTTATTTTGCATAAGTACCTACCCAATCGATGAATGATTTCATAATAACCTTCTGCTTGCTCAATGGGTACAAATGGATGCATATTTGAAAATTCATTCCAGGAGATTGGCATCAGTTCACTGGCTGCATTCATCTTCATGGTGCAGGAACCTAAAGCAATCATTGAGTGAGTGAGCGAAATATCTTTTGTTGATAGTTTTTTGATATACCGCATCATCTCTGTTTCGGAACGGTATAAGTTGAATACTTCTTGTTGCATCAATGAGTCTGTTCTGAGATTTGAATCAGAAATAGACAATGATTCCGGAATACTAGTAATGATGCTATATTTTTTAAATACTCCAAGAGCAAATACTTCAGCTAAGGCATTCAGTTCTTTGATGCTGGTTGTTTCATCTATACTCAGACCAACTGTTTTTTTATCAATCAATCTTAAATTTATTTCATGTTCTTGCGCAATCTCTTCTAATTCATGTGATGTAAGTTCGCCCGGCAGCGTTATCTTTAAGGTATCAAAAAAATCATTATCTGAAATAATATAGCCTAAATCTTTTAATGCTTGGAAAAGGCAAGTAGTTTTTTTATTGATGCTAGCAGCAATCTCACGAATACCATCGCTACCATGATAAACCGCATACATTCCTGCCATTATAGCCAAAAGCGCTTGCGAAGTACATATATTTGAGGTAGCTTTTTCTCTTTTAATGTGCTGCTCTCTGGTTTGTAATGACATACGTAAGGCTGTCCGTCCGTTTTTATCTTTTGATATACCTATAATTCTACCCGGAAAGAATCTTTTGTATTTGTCTTTTGCAGCAAAGTATGCGGCATGAGGACCGCCAAAACCCATTGGCAGCCCAAATCGTTGTGCAGATCCACAAACAATGTCAGCACCCCAATTCCCAGGAGGATTTAAAAGTGACAAGGACATAAGATCTGCAACCACTGCCAATCCGATTCCATGTTGTTGCATTTTTTCAGAAAAATTACTGTAATTATTTATTTCGCCGTTACATGATGGATATTGAACCAAGGCTCCAAAAATAGGAAGTGAAGTGTCTATGGTTTTATAATCACCGCATATAACTTTTATCCCTTGAGGAATGGCTCTTGTATTAACTACTTCAATTATTTGCGGAAATGTATTATTGTCAATAAAAAACAGATGGCAATTATTTTTTTCTTTTGATCTGGTATTAAATAGCATGGTCATTGCTTCTGCTGCGGCCGTTGCTTCATCAAGTAAAGAGGCATTAGCAATTTCCATTTTTGTAAGCTCACAAATCATGGTTTGAAAATTGAGCAACGCTTCGAGTCTGCCTTGTGAAATCTCTGCCTGATATGGCGTGTATGAGGTATACCAATCAGGGTTTTCAAGTATATTTCGACTAATGACTGATGGACAAATAGTATTATAATAACCTAATCCGATATAGGTTTTATAGAGCTTATTTTTTGTTGCAATATGCTTTAAATGCTGTAATAATTCCTGTTCGCTGATGCCTTCAAAATCACCGTTAATTTCCTTATTTAATATGTCAGAAGGAATTGTTTTTTCAATGAGTTCGGCCATGTTGCTGACATGTAAAGAAGCCAACATTTTTTCAGCTTCATGCTTGCGGGGACCAATATGTCTGTTTACAAAAGGGGTTGATGACATGATTATATTATAAAAGGGTTATTTAATTTTTCATGGCCAATGCTGGTTTCATCACCGTGACCACTGTACACAACAAAATGATGTTCTAAATTGAATAATTTATTTTTTATGCTGTTTGCTAGTTGGTCATAACTACCTCCTGGAAGATCTGTTCTGCCTATGCTATTTTGAAATAAAACATCACCAGCAATTACAAATTTTTCTTTTTTACAAACCAAACAAATACCTCCAGGTGAATGACCCGGTGTTTCCAATATTTCTATCACATCACCGCCAAGAGTCAAAGAATCTTTTTCTGTTAAATATTTTGAGATATTTAAAACGGGCTTTATCTTAAATCCGAACATTTTTGCATGTTCTTCTGCTGTATTAATGAGCATTACATCATTAATATGTATTTCAGCTTCTATGCCGTATGTTTCAAAAATAAACCGGTTGCCCAAAATATGATCAAAGTGACCATGGGTATTGATTAACCGCACAGGCTTTAGCTGCTGTATGCTGATAAAGTCTTTCAGCTCATTTTCCTCATCGGATGAATAACAACCAGGATCAATAATTATACAATCTTTACTTTCATTATAAAGTATATAGGTATTCTCCTGAAAGGGGTTAAAAACAAATTTTTTAATTTCAATCATTATTCAGTTCCTTTTAACATGGGTACAAATAAAAAATTTCCGTGCGTACTTACTTCGTAATCGTTTTCTGAAGTTTTAACAATTAACTTCATGGTTTGACTTTTATTATCACCGTGAGGAATCACCATTCTACCACCTATTTTAAGCTGGCTGATTAATTTTTCAGGTAATTCGGCAGCTCCAGCAGTAATCAGAATTTTATCAAACGGAGCATAGGGCGGAACACCTTGATAACCATCACCGAAGAAGAACATAGCCTTTCCATAACCCAATCTAGGTAAAGTACTCTGGGCTTTTAAATAGAGCTCTCTTTGTCTCTCTATAGAATATACTTTAGCTCCCATTTCAACCAAAACAGCTGTCTGATAACCGCTACCAGTGCCTATTTCTAGTACTTTATCCATCATAGATACTTCCAGCAGCGCTGTTTGGAAAGCAACTGTATAAGGCTGACTAATGGTTTGTCCTGCTCCAATCGGGAATGCCTGATCTTTGTATGAGAAGTTTATGAAACTACTATCCATAAAAATATGACGGGGAACCTTGCCTATGGCATCAAGTACCCTCTCATCTTTAATGCCTTTTACTCTGAGATCTTCTATTAGTTTGCGTCTCAAGCCTTTATGTCTGTATGAATCTTCCATCAAATTAAATTGATGCAAATTTAGTTTTATCAACAATATAAGTTGAAAACTTATGCCATAAACTTCTTAACATTTTATTCAATAGTCCTAAGTTTACGTTTTTAGATTGAATATTATATATGCAAAAACTAGGAATTATAGGAAATTCAATGTATACAAGTGCGTTAGCCTCTGTAGTGTCTGAAAATAAAGACATTGAATTAATTGGTTACTATAATACCGATGAAAATCAGGTGAATGTGTTTAATAATCAAAAAGTTTCTACATCGTTTGGATTAATGGGGCTTTCGGATTGGCTCATTTTTACTGACTGTACAGATAAAAATTATAATTTATTGCTGGAGGCCATCAGGGCGTTTAAGAAAGTATTATTACTTGATCCTACGCAACTTAAACTATTTCAAATTGATGCCCTTTCTAAAACTTTAAGGGAAGCCGATACCCCATTTTTTGTATTCCCTGGTTATCCAGCACTGGTTTTACATGAAACTGAAATGAAGTCAGGTATTTTTTTTGTTGAAATTATTCGCAAGCATTCTTTTGATAAGAAGGGAACAATGGGCTCTCAGCTAATGAAGGAGTTATTATTTGCAAGAAGTATTATATCTCATAAAATTAGGCATGCAAGTCTGCACGCAGTTGATAAGCCTGTTATGCTGGGTAATTTTTTACTGCTGACAATTGATTTTGATAATGGAAGCTTGCTAAAGCTTGAATATAGAGGAATTGAAAAAAAAGCAAACGATGCATGCAATATTTTTATTCAAAATAGCGTTTACAAACTGAGTTGCGATGAGATTTATTGTTCTTTGATGGTAAATACAGAATTAAAGGGGGAAAATCAAATTGAAGTTGTAATTAAAAGAGATGAGTGTATCAATAGGGCTTTGATAAGATTAATTAATGGCAAAGAAAAAGGTTTTATTGGTATTGATGAGTTGCGTGAGATAAAAACTACTATAGAAGGAATGAAGCATAAGATAGATATTTGATGGTTTGATTTTTATATACTATTGATGGGACGAAAAAGGGATTTACTAACTTATATTGTATTTGATTTTATTTCGGCTGCGGGGGCATGGGCTGCATTTTATTATTCCAGAAAAGCCTATATTGAATCTCCTAAGTTTGGTATAAAAGTACCTGTAGAGATTGATTCGGCTTTTATTGCGGGATTGATTTTAATTCCAGTTTTTTGGTTGTTATTCTATTATACAACCGGCTACTATAAAAATATATTGCGAAAATCACGATTGAATGACGTGGGGCATACTTTAATTACAACCATTCTGGGTTCGGTGTTTATCTTTTTCTTTATTATTTTAGATGATGTGATATTAGATTACACTGATTATTATTTATCCATTGGTTTATTGATGTTGTTTCATTTTGGGTTTACTCTATTCTTCAGGTTGATTATCACTACCTATTTGGCCATTCAAGTTCACAAACTAAAAATTCAAATTCCCACATTGATTATTGGTGGCGGAGCCGAAGCCATGAATGTATACAAAGAAATAACATCATATAGAAAACCCAGCGGTAATAAATTTGTTGGATTTGTTATGGTTAATCACAGTGATAATATACTTAGCTCCTGTCTTACTCATTTGGGAAGCATTCATGAATTGAATGAACATATTGCCCAACACAAAGTGGATGAAGTTATAATTGCTAATGAACCCGGTGATAATAATAAGATTGAACAAATTCTCGATAAACTTGATTTCACTGATGTATCCATCAAAGCTTCCTCATCGCTTTATGAGAATTTGAAAGGCAAAACCCGCATTTATACTTTGTTTGGCACATCACTAATACAAGTAGAAAATGATATCATGCCTTCGTGGCAACAACATGTTAAATACTTGATAGATGTAATACTAGCCTCTATATTTATGATACTATTAGCGCCAGCATACTTTGCTATCATGCTGGGAGTGAAGCTATCATCTAAAGGACCTATTTTTTTTAGACAGGAGCGAATAGGAAAATATGGGAAACCTTTTGTACTTTATAAATTTAGGTCAATGTGTGTGAATGCCGAATCGGAAGGCCCTCAATTGGCTAAAAAGAACGACAATAGACTTACGCGTATAGGTAAATTTTTGAGGAAGACAAAACTAGATGAGATCCCCAATTTTTTTAATGTAATTAAGGGGGACATGTCATTGGTTGGACCCCGTCCGGAGCGACAGTTTTATATAAATCAAATAGTTAAGCGCGCACCTCATTATATGCATCTTTTAAAAGTAAAACCCGGAATTACCTCATTGGGACAAGTTAAATACGGCTATGCCGAAAACGTTGACCAAATGATACGGCGCTTGCGGTACGATATCATATATATTGAGAACATGTCTATATACCTCGACCTAAAGATTTTATTTTATACCTTTGTTACTATTTGCAAGGGTAGGGGGGTTTAGTTTTTTAGTCTGAAGGTCAAAGGTCTTAAGGTCTTAAGGTCTGAAGGTCAAATGACTTTCGACTTTAAGACTTTAAGACTTTCGACTAATTAGGGCTATTTTTTTTCAAGTTGTATTTAGGTGGTATTTGAAAAACTTTTTGTACTTTTATATGTTTTTGTTTGAATGTGGTTTGAACTTCAAATATTTCAATAAACAACGTATAAACAGTTAATTAGTGAATAGTAATACGATTACCCTATTAATAATCCGGTTTGTTGTTAAGCCCGACAAATCTGTAGAATTAGAAATGAGATGAAGAAATTACTAAGCAGTATTTATTTTCTTTTAATTGCATTTGCGGCCATAGGGCAGGTGGATACTGTGTTTTGGTTTGCAGTGCCAGATATTACAGCTGGGCATGGAGCTAATAGCCCTGCACCCTATCCTGGAGGTGCGCCTGCAAGGTTTTGTTTGTCTAGTATGGGTGAGGCCGCTACTGTAACCATAAGCATGCCTATGAATCCTGCCTTTGTTCCAATTACAGTATTTGTGCCAGTGGGTAAATCTAGTATTGTTGATATGTCCCCTTTTTTAAATGATATTGAAAATACAATTCCGAATTCGGTCAGTAACAAAGGAATATTGATACAATCGAATAATTATATTACTGCTTATTATGATATTGACAATAGATATAATAGGGATATTTTTGCTCTGAAAGGCGATAATGCGCTTGGAATTGATTTTATTGCACCTATTCAAAATTTTTGGGATAATGGTAATTATACACCAAGACCATATTCATCAATTGATATTGTTGCAACAGAGGATGATACTGAACTAACTTTCATACCATCTTCAGATATAATGAATTTTGCGAACATACCTATTGCTGGTTCAAAGGGACAAACTTTTAAGGTAAAATTAAATAGAGGACAAACTTTTACGATTAAAGCATCTTCATTTACAGCTGCAGGCCATTTAGGTGGTACTATTATTACTTCAGATAAAAAGATAGCAGTATCAATAACTGACGATTCCGTTGCTGTAGGAAGTTGTAGGGATATTGTTGCAGATCAGCTTGTACCAACAAGCATCGTTAAAAGAAAGTATATTGCAATGCGTGGTAAAGTTTATACACCCGATGCATCAATTACCAATATAGATTTGAATTTGGCTTCAGGCGAAAGGGTTTTTATTTACGCAACTGAAGATAATACTACCGTTACGGTTGAAGGTGTTGTTTCACCTGTGCTGATGAGGGGTGGTGTACCCTACGTATATGAATTAACAAAAAATGCCACTTATATAGAAGGTTCAAAACCCATTTATGTATTGCATGTTGCTGGATTTAATTGCGAAGTGGGTGGAGCAATTTTACCTCCTATTGAAGATTGTACAGGTTCTACCGATGTAAGTTTTTATAGGTCAAACAGACCCACAGAAGCTTTTTTTGTGAACTTGATGGTGCCTAAAGGAGCCGAAAGTCGTTTTAGAGTTATTTATGAAGATGGTTCTGAACGGGTTATCCCAGCAAGTTGGTTTGAGGAAGAACCCAATTCAGGCTGGATGGTTTTGAAAAATGAATATAAGCAATTCCCTAATCCAAGTACAGGTTTGTTTAATGAAGTAATCCCTAATAATATTTTAATCTTGCCCGGTCAGGTTACAAAATTTGTTAATGATTCAAATTATTTTCATTTAGGTATTATCAATGGTAGTTATAATAAGGAGTCATGTAAATATGGCTATTTTTCATCTTATAATATTCCAGTTGCTGAAGCCGTAATTTCAGAAACCAATTCTCAATTTAAAATAAATTGTTATGGAGATACCAGTCGCTTTGTTGCTACTGGCGGTACTCGATATGAATGGTATACTAAGGATGAATTTGGCAATAAAAGCTATAAATATCTGAGCGATCCTTATCGTTCAAATCCTTGGGCTTTATTGCCTTCTGGCACTCATCAGTATTTTGTTGATGTATTCAGACCTTGCTTTGGTATTGCAACATTAAAAGTACAGGTAATTGTAGCACCCAGTTTGCGTGCCGATTATACTGTAACGCCAAACCAAGGCTGTTCTCCATTAGTCTCTCGTTTTGTTAATAAGTCAACCGGCGATACAAAGGCAACAAATTGGTTTATTGATGACCCAAACATAAAATATAATTCAACAGGGTTTAAATTTGATACCATAGATTTTACCTATGTAAATAGCACCAATCAACCAATTGTGTAT
>JAIFLP010000132.1 GCA_020049015.1 Bacteroidota bacterium
AAAATGGATTAATCCCCGCATTTACCCATTTTACCGTTCAATCTCCTTTTGCAGGATCATAAATAATTGAGGTGTTTGGTGTGGATAATAAAATAGTATACTGCAGTAATCATCATTTCGAGGCAAAACCCCAATAAAAATTAGCGAAAAATATGGTTATGACAGTTCGAACCTACGGAATATATACAGAAAAGGGGCGATAGCCCTATAATCTTCGTAGCAAAAATAATCACAAAAACACGGATAAGGGGCGATAGCCCTGATATCTCTAGATCACAGGGCTAACGCCCCTTTGATGATATTATTGTATTATTCTACGAAGATTGCGGGGCTACCGCCCCTTTTGTAATTTTATCGCATCTATCTATCAACAATTGTGTATCATCTAAGAGAATTAAAAAACATAACAACATAGAAACCTAGCAACCTAGCATCTTATTTAAATTTAGTAAGAAAAATAGTAATAAACTTGTAATTATTTGAAAATAGAGCAATTATATAAATCTGTCATTGGTACTGCAATGCAATGGAGTGAGAAATCTCATTTACAAAACTTAATTTTAAAAAAATAAATATCATGAAAGGTCAAAACAGAGCCGATATTAAAATCGGAAAGGAAGTTCAAATAGTATTAAAAGAGAACCAGCAAAACGGTTTTATTACGGAGGGAATCGTGCAAGAAATTCTTACTAAAAGTTTATATCATCCTCATGGAATAAAAGTCCGTTTAACAACCGGTGAGGTAGGTAGAGTTAAAGCAGTAACGTTATCTGAAATTAATAAATGACACCCGTTTCGTTAAAAGAAATAAAGTCTGAATTAGGAGCGCTTGAACCTGATTTGCTTATCAATCTTTGTTTGCATCTGGCAAAATATAAAAGAGAAAATAAGGAATTGTTAACCTATCTCTTATTTAACGCTCATGATGAAAACGAGTATATCCGAGGTGTTAAAGTCATAATGGACGAAGGGTTTGTTAGTATGAATTTGAGTAATGTTTATCTTGCCAAAAAGACCTTGCGCAAAGTATTAAGAATAGCCAATAAATTTATTAAATATTCGGGATTAAAAAAAACGGAAGTAGAATTGCTAATTTATTTTTGTAAAAAGCTTAAAGCTACTGGTATCGCTATGCCTGAAGGTACTGTTATAGCAAATATGTATGTTCGGCAAGTTCAAAAAATTAAAAAATCACTAGCTACTTTACATGAAGATTTGCAATTCGATTATAGCGAAGAGATAGAATTATTATAATTTAGAAAAATATCGAACATATAATTCTTCCACTTTAATTCTGGCCCATTCCGTTTTTCTGAGAAAAGTAAGGCTCGATTTTATACTGGGATCGCTTTTAAAGCATTTAATATTAATTTTGTTCGCCAAATTTTCCCAACCAAATTTATTTACCAATTCCGTTACAATGAATTCTAAAGTTTTGCCATGCAAGGGATTGTTTTTTTGTTCAGTTTTCATTTTTTAAGAAATTGATTCAATATGTAAATTAAACTATTTGTTCTGATTCAACAAAAGTAGTTTTTTTTATTATAAGAATTGAGTTATTTGCTGGCTTACAATTTGAGTAAAAATTCTTGTATATTTATAAATTTCACCTGTATAACTATAAATATTTCTTGTTTTTTATTTTGCTTTGAGTATATTTGCCATCAGGAAAAATCAAATTAAAATCAGAAATATGAGTTTTACACACGAAGTAGAAGGCATGATTTGCGTCGCACAAGGTGCAAATCACGGTCCTGCTCCCATCCCCCAGGAAGGAAAATGGGTTCAGGCTAAAGAAGTAAAGGACATCTCGGGTTTAACCCATGGTGTGGGCTGGTGCGCTCCGCAGCAAGGAGCTTGCAAATTAACCTTGAATGTTAAGCAAGGTATCATTCAGGAAGCTTTAGTTGAAACTATTGGTTGTACAGGTATGACACATTCTGCGGCTATGGCTTCTGAAATTCTTCCAGGAAAAACTATCCTAGAGGCTTTGAATACCGACTTAGTTTGCGATGCCATCAATACTGCTATGCGCGAATTATTCTTACAAATTGTTTACGGTCGTACTCAAACAGCTTTCTCTGAAGGCGGATTGCCTATTGGTGCTGGTTTGGAAGATTTAGGTAAAGGCTTGCGCGGTGTTACCGGTACTTTATACGGTACTGTTGCTAAAGGTCCCCGTTATCTTGAAATGGCCGAAGGTTATATCACTAAAATCGGTCTCGATGCTAACAATGAAATCATAGGCTACGAATTTGTAAGTTTGGGTCGCATGATGGATATGATCAAAACAGGTACTGATGCCAATGAGGCTCTTAAAAAAGCTTCAGGTAAATATGGCCGTATCGATGAAGCAGTTAAAGTTATTGACCCACGTAAAGAATAGGAGGAACATACAATGCCATTATTTGAAAGTTATGACAGAAGAATTAAACAAATCAATACTTTGCTTAATTCATACGGTATTTCTTCTATTGAAGAAGCCAAAAAAATATGCGATGCTAAAGGGGTAGATGTTTACAATATTGTAAAAGAAATTCAACCTATCGCTTTTGAAAACGCTATGTGGTCGTACATTGTTGGTGCTGCTATAGCTATTAAAAAAGGTCAGACAGTGGCTGCTGAAATTGCTGCTACTTTAGGTGAAGGCTTACAGGCTTTCTGTATCCCTGGTTCTGTTGCCGACGACCGTAAGGTGGGCATCGGACATGGTAACTTAGCTGCTATGCTACTTCGTGAAGAAACCAAATGCTTCGCTTTCTTAGCAGGTCACGAATCATTCGCTGCTGCTGAGGGTGCTATTGGTATTGCCAAATCAGCTAACCGTGTTCGCAAAGAGCCTCTTCGAGTTATCTTGAATGGTTTAGGTAAAGATGCTGCTAAAATTATTTCCCGCATCAACGGATTTACCTACGTGCAAACTCAATTTGATTATGCAACCAGCGAATTAAAAGAAGTTAAACGCGTAGCTTATTCTAAAGGTGATAAAGCCAAGGTAAATTGTTATGGTGCCGATGATGTTCGCGAAGGTGTAGCTATTCTTCATAGCGAAGGTGTAGACGTTTCTATTACAGGTAACTCTACCAACCCAACTCGTTTCCAACATCCAGTTGCGGGTACTTATAAGAAAGAATGTATCGAGCAAGGTAAAAAATACTTCTCTGTTGCTTCCGGTGGAGGAACTGGTCGTACTTTGCATCCCGATAACATGGCGGCTGGTCCTGCTTCTTATGGCATGACCGATACAATGGGTCGTATGCATTCCGATGCACAATTTGCCGGTTCTTCTTCTGTTCCTGCTCACGTTGAAATGATGGGTCTTATCGGTATGGGTAATAATCCAATGGTAGGTGCATCAGTAGCTGTAGCTGTAGCTATTTCGCAAGCTAAGTAATTGTAAATTAACAAAATATTAAGGTACGGGTCGTTGGTCCGTACCTTTTTTTTATGCATATCTGCATATTTTCTTTATCTTTACATAATATTAAATAAAATCGCCATGACTAATAAGCTATTTATTGCTGTTATATTTTGTTGTTTAATTTGGGTGAATGCCTTTTCTCAACAAAGTTTTTACGCTCCTTCTTGGGAATCACTCCAATCACGACCCATTCCTCAATGGTTTAAAGAAGCGAAGTTTGGTATTTTTATTCATTTTGGTTTATACTCTATTCCCGCATACCGCCCTTTTATTGCCGGTCAGCCGAAAAACGGAATTTATTCCGAATGGTATGCCCCCGATGTGATGTATAAACCCCATCTGAATGACAGCTTTCATTATCGTACTTATGGAAAAGATTTTGAGTACCGTGATTTTGCAAAAATGTTCAAGGCTGAATTCTACAACGCTGATTTTTGGGCGCAATTGTTTAAGGATGCGGGGGCAAAATATGTTATTCTTACTGCAAAACATCATGATGCTTATTGCTTATGGCCATCAAAAGAACCATTCTCGAAAAATTGGAATAGTGTTGCTAATGGTCCAAAAATAGATTTTGTAGGTACTTTAGGTAAAGCGGTGCGGGAAAAAGGAATGAAATACGGATTGTATTATTCGCTCATGGAGTGGGAGTCTACTCCAACTACAACTTGGGGTAATACGGGTTTTTATATTGATAGGGCAATGTTTTTTAAATATGCCATTCCTACTGAAAACTATATTACACATATTCACGATCAAATGAAAGAGCTTGTAAATAATTATCAACCTTCTATTCTTTTTGCCGATGGCGCTTGGGATTACCCTTATAGCTATTGGAAAAGCCTGGAGTTTTTACCATGGTTGTATAATAATGCGCCTAATAAAAATGAAATAGTGGTGAATGACCGGTGGGGTAACAATATGCCCGCACAACATGGAGGATACCATTCTTCTGAGTACTCCGATAATGTATATAAAGTGCAAACGGATCATTATTGGGAAGAATGTCAGGGTATGGGCTATTCATTTGGATATAACCGTGCTGAAAATTTGACCGATTATAAAACTTCGGAAGAACTGATTCATAAATTAATCCGCATTGTGAGTGGGGGTGGTAATTTTTTACTCAATGTGGGTCCATCCGGCGATGGTCGTATTCCTGAATTACAGCAACAGCGTTTAATGGATATAGGAAAGTGGCTTAAGGCACATGGTGAAGCAATATATGAAACTTCTGCTGTTCCTTTTCCTGATATTTATATACCAGATGAATTAGAGGCTGACAGGTTTATGTATTTTACCTCTAAAACGGATGTGTTGTACCTGATTTTAACCCGCTGGCCTGAAAATAGTACACTTGAACTTAAAGAGGTTGAATATACTCGTTTTTCAACAGCAACTTTATTATCAACGGGTCAGAAAGTTCAAGCCAGTATTCGCCCTGGAGGTGTGCAACTTACGCTGCCGCCTTTTTCTCCCGAAATTGCAGTTTATGGAAAGGCTTATGTAATTAAACTTACCGGCTTGAAGTTTTAATGGATAAAAATCGAAATAATTATCTTCTCCATTTTTTTGTATAATAATAAATAATATGCTTATATTTTAATCTTTTAAATTGATTAATATATAAGCATATTGTATCTTAACTGTCATACATACTACAGTTTACGCTATGGAATGATGTCGCCCGAGGCATTGGTTCAATCTGCTTTGGCGGCAGGATTGGAGGGTTTTGCTGTTACCGATATCAATAATACCAGCGGCATAATTGATACCGTAATTGCAGCCAAAGAAAAGGGACTGCATGTTGTAGCGGGAATTGATTTCCGAAACAAAAACCTGCTATCGTTTATCGCTCTTGCAAAAAACAACAAGGGCTTTTATCAAATCAACGAATTGTTAAGCCAGTGTAATGAAGAAGCCTTGCCCATACCTGTTCGCGCTCCGCTAATGGACGATGTTGTGGTTATTTATCCCTATGAATCGGCGCCTGAATTACTCCTGGATAATGAATTCGTAGGTATTGCCCCGCAACATCTTAGCAAATTAAAATTTTCAGCAAGTAAAGCCCGCATGGAAAAAATGCTCGTTCATTTTCCGGTAACTTTTTCTTCTTATGATGAGTTTGATGTGCATAGGTATTTACGAGCGATTGATAATAATACACTTTTGTCAAAGATTCCTGATACTCAGTTGGCAACGCCTCATGAGGTATTTCTTCCTTACGATGAACTAATTGCATTGTATTCTGATTATCCCCGCATCATTCAGAATACAAATAATATTTTTGCTCAATTGTCTATTTCTTTTGATACCCAAACAGTAAAGAATAAAAAACTGTTCTCTGCTAGTAAATACGATGATAAATGCCTCCTCCAAAAACTCGCATTAGATGGAATGGTCGATCGATATGGGAAATCAAATGGGGAAGCCCGCAAAAGAATTTTACATGAGCTAGAGGTAATTGATCAATTGGGCTTTTCTTCTTATTTTCTTATTACTTGGGATATTATTAAATATTCAATGTCTCGTGGTTTTTACCATGTAGGGCGGGGTAGTGGGGCCAATAGCATAGTGGCTTATTGTCTTCGCATTACCGATGTTGATCCCATTGAGCTGAATCTCTATTTTGAACGTTTCATTAATTCTAAGCGCTCCAGTCCGCCCGATTTCGATATCGATTTTTCTTGGAAAGAAAGAGATGCCATTATCGATTACGTTTTTAAACGTTATGGTAAAAGAAAGGTCGCCCTTATTGGAACCAGTAATACTTTTCGTGATCATTCTATCGTGCGCGAGCTTGCTAAAGTTCAAGGTTTGCCTAAAGAGGAAATAGATGCTATTATTGATCGGCCTCAAAGCCTAAGCAATGAAGAAGCTATTGTTTCTACTATTTATAAATATGGAAGTAAAATAATGGATTTTCCTAATTCCAGAAGCATTCATGCAGGTGGAATTATTGTATCCGAAGATCCTATAACTTGTTATACGGCTTTGGATATGCCTCCTAAAGGGTTTCATACTACCCAGTGGGATATGTATGTGGCCGAAAAATTAGCGTACGAGAAAATTGATATCCTCAGTCAACGCGGAATTGGTCATATTGCCGATAGCGCTAGTATTATTTATCAAAATAGAGGAGTTAAAATTGACCCGCATCAGGTGGAGCTATTTAAGAAAGATGAGCTTGTTAAGCAACAATTATTGAAAGGTGAAACCATTGGATGTTTTTATATTGAAAGTCCAGCTATGCGGGGTTTAATAAAGAAAATAAAATGCGATAATTATATTGCATTGGTTGCAGCTAGTAGTATTATTCGCCCCGGTGTTGCTAAAAGTGGTATGATGAAAGAGTATATCATTCGCAGTCATCATCCCGAAAAAACAAAATACCTGCATCCTATACTCGAAAACCTCTTGAGCGAAACCTACGGAGTGATGGTCTATCAGGAAGATGTTATAAAAGTAGGGCATCATTTTGCAGGTCTCGATCTTACTGATGCTGATGTCCTTCGTCGCGCTATGAGCGGTAAGTACCGTTCAAAAACAGAGTTTCTCAGAATAAAGGAGCGCTTTTTTCAAAATTGTAAGACTAAGAATTATCCCGATACAATTTCTAATGAAGTCTGGCGTCAAATGGAATCTTTTGCGGGTTATTCTTTCTCTAAGGCCCATTCTGCTTCTTTTGCTGCTGAAAGTTTTCAGAGTTTATATTTGAAAACATATTTTCCCATAGAGTTTATGGTGGCAGTGATCAATAATTTTGGAGGATTCTATCAGTCGTGGCTCTATTTCAATGAGGCTCAACGATGTGGTGCTACTGTTCTTCCTCCTTGCGTTAA
Source organism: Bacteroidota bacterium (assembly GCA_020049015.1). Taxonomy (GTDB): domain Bacteria; phylum Bacteroidota; class Bacteroidia; order Bacteroidales; family DTGW01; genus JAIFLP01. The sequence continues at coordinate 7,264 of JAIFLP010000132.1, forward strand.
CTATAGTGATCATCTTACTTGTGTTTATAAGGATATTATCTATGCGGGTTTCGTACATATAGCTTCGCTGGAGCTCGCATTTGCACAACAGATAGTTGCAGAGAGAGCTAAGCATGGACTTTATAAATCTTTAAGCGATTTTATTTCTCGTTTGAATCCTAATCCTTCTCAAATAATTATTTTGATTCAGGTGGGCGCATTCCGATTTACCCGCATCAAAAAACAACAGCTGCTTTGGGAAGTGCATTTGCATACAAAGCTTCAAACAGATAAACCGATGATACAAAATATTTTTGATACTGAAGTGGTTGATTTTGTTTTTCCGCATCTCGAAGGCAGTCTGCTTGAGGATGCCTATGATGAGCTTTCATTATTAGGTTTTCCACTTAGCATGACGCCTTTTGAGATGCTTGAAACAAAGTTTAGGGGTGAGATATTGGCTAAAAATATGCTACAGTTCGTCAATAAAAAGCTTAGGATGTTGGGGCGTTTGGTTTGTACCAAATATGTAAAAACAGCTAAAAACGAATGGATGCAGTTCGGAACTTTTATCGATCATAAGGGCGAATTTTTTGATTCGGTTCATTTCCCTAAATCACTGGCCAATTACCCTTTTAAAGGCCAGGGTGTTTATTTGTTGTTGGGTGTTATAACTTCTGACTTTGATTATCCTTCTATTACGGTTGAAAAAATGGCCAAAATGCCGTTTAGGAAAGATCCTAGGTATTGAATGTCTTGATTTATAAGGAAAAATCTATTTATGCACTTCCGAATGAGCAATTTATTAAAAAAATGCTCATTTTGTTGTGCATTTTATATATCTTTGTGAAAATAATTACAAATCATGAGAATGCTGTATCAGAAATTTGAAACGCTTTTGCAAAATACGACCACGGACTTTAAACGTTATTTATATGAAAAAGTCACGTGGAATAGCCGCATGATTGGAATTATTGGCGCTCGGGGTGTCGGCAAAACTACGATGATTTTACAGTATATTAAGGAGAATTTAGATAGTAAAAAGGCATTATATGTTTCGGCAGACGATATGTATTTTGGAGAGAACAGATTGTATGATTTAGCTGATGACTTCAATAAATCAGGAGGAGAATATTTGTTTATTGATGAAATACATAAATACACTGATTGGTCGCGTGAATTAAAGAATATTTACGATTCATTCCCTGCTTTAAAAATTGTTTTTACAGGTTCTTCCGTACTTGATATCCTTAAAGGTTCAGCGGATTTAAGTCGCCGTGCTATAATCTACAAATTACAAGGACTCTCATTTCGTGAGTATTTGAATTTATTTCATCATTACGAAACCGAAGTTCATTCCTTGCAGCAAATAGTCAATAATGAAGTGAAGCTCCCTGTTAAACATCCTTTACCCTTGTTTAATGATTATTTGAAACGAGGTTACTACCCTTTTGGACGTGAAGGCGAACTGGATTTACGTTTAGGGCAGATTATTGTTCAAACTTTGGAAACCGATATCCCGCAATACGCCAACTTAAATATAGGAACAAGTAATAAATTGAAGCGTTTGCTTTCTATTATTGCAGAAAGTGTCCCTTTTAAGCCTAATTTCTCTAAAATATCTGAAATTATTGGTGTAAGTCGTAATTCCTTAGACGATTATTTCTCATATGTGGAAAAAGCTGGACTTATTAGTCAGTTGCGCAACGAAACAAGCGGTATAAGGGGATTAGGGAAAGTTGATAAGGTGTATTTAGATAATACAAATATTGTTTTTAATTTGGTAGGAGATAAATCAAATATTGGAAACATCCGAGAAACATTCTTCTTTAATCAGATGCGATTACAAAATGAAGTGGTATCATCAGGAAAGGCTGATTTTGTAATTGATAATTATACCTTTGAAGTGGGCGGTAAAAGCAAGCAGCAAACTCAAATAGAAAAGGATGGTAAATCTTTTGTGGTAAAAGATGATATTGAATTTGGCTATCTCAATGTAATTCCACTTTGGGCTTTCGGATTCAACTACTGAAATTAATGAATTGTCAAACCCTTTTGTTGAGGCTACATTGAACAAAAAAAACCAACAATATAATTAGGGTAATTACCCAATTTTGTGGTATCTTTAAAGGTTGTAATTATAGAATCGGCGTTTGTTTAAGAAACTTCATCCAAATACCCAGCAGGGCAGTACTTTGCTTTATTCCTTTTTGAAGGAATCAGGACTTTTTTTTCTGTTTTTTTTGATGTTGCTTTTTGTTGGTTTGGAGGGGTGGGGACAGTGCCCTCCTGATGATGAAGATCCGGTTATCACTTGCCCCGCAGATGTTACAACCAATGTAGGAGTTGGATCCTGCGTTAAAGCCTCCGCATCAGTTTCATTGGGAAC
>JAIFLP010000051.1 GCA_020049015.1 Bacteroidota bacterium
CATCGGTTAAAAACCTAAAGGCAGGTAGAGTTTGCGCAATTGTTGGTTTATGTCTATCAGCACTTACTTTTATTTGGATTATTGTTTATTTCGTTATTATTGGAACTGCTTTAACAACTGGCTTTTCAAGTTTTCCTTGGGCTGATATGTTTGCTAATTAATACATAAGTCTTTTTTATTTATATATTATCTTTTAACATTTAAGAAGATTATTGATTTTTAAAAGCAAATTCTCCTTTATAATAGGTTTTGTTATTAGATCATTACAACCTGATTTAAATGCTTCTTGCCGCTCTTCAGAAAAGGCAAAAGCTGTCTGTGCTAAAATAGGGATGTTATTATTAAACATCCTTATTTCTTTTGTTGCTGTAAATCCATCTTTCTTAGGCATCTTTAAATCCATCAAAATGAGATCCACTTTTATCTCTTTCTGAAGCATTTCTATTGCTTCTATTCCGTTTTTTGCCCATACGATTTTTACTCCGCTTAATTCTAAGCATTCTTCAAGAAATGCATAATTGATATCATCATCTTCTGCAATTAAAAATACATATCCTTGCCAGTTGATTTTATTTTCTGTTTCCATAATGGCATTCATTATTTAATTGATAACTGAAAAACAAATGTAAGCAATAAATTAAGAATGAAAGTTAAAAGTCTTTGATTTTAAGTGCTCTGGATGGGATAGTGCTCAATTTTTTCAACTAATTCACCAACAAAAAATCTCCTAAAATTCTAAATGCAAGAAATTAGTAAGAATTTGTCGGTTTTGTGACATGAAAAATAAGTATACTAAAATACAAATTTACGTGTTTATAGTTATTATTCAGCTTGTTTTATATTGTATATTTGCATTGATAATTGATATAAAAAAAATGTTTACCTCCATTTTCCCAGTACCCCAAAATACTGGGTTTTTTTTTAAAAGCTTTTCTTAATTCTGTCCAACTCCCTGTTATTGTCTTTTTGTTTAATGTCTTCGCGTTTGTCGAATTCCTTTTTACCTTTAGCCAACGCTATTTCTAATTTAGCCAAACCCCTGTCATTAATAAACATGTGAAAGGCTATAATGGTAAGCCCCTTTTCTTTTGCTTTTTTTTCCAATCGAAAAAGCTCCTTCTTTTTCAGTAATAGTTTTCTGTCGCGCTTGGGTTCATGGTTATTGCATGTGCCATGTGTGTATTCTGAAATATGCATGCCTTGTACATACAATTCATGATTGGTGAAATAACAGTATGAATCAACCAAACTAGCTTTTCCGGCACGTATCGATTTTATTTCTGTTCCGGCCAAACGGATTCCTGCTACAAATTTCTCTAAAAATTCATAGTCAAATCCCGCCCGTTTGTTCTGTATATGAATATCCGATTTTTTTATCATTTTTTTTGAATTCTCTATAATATAAACGCCTTTATAACGTAATTACATATTACAACAAAGATAATTACAAATAAGGAAACCATCAAAACCAATCTTTGCTTGTCTTTCTGATCCATTTTTATGTGCTTACCTATTCCCAAATAAAACAAAATTATTCCGTAGCAGCCTAAAAATAAAATAAACTTCGATAATGCTTTGTAATTAGATAGTAGTGTAGTTATTAATAAAGCCATGGTATATGGCATCATGGAATAAAATATCAATTTATTGATTATATAATTACTTATTGCAATTTCTTTATGCTTTAAAGTATTAATAACGAGTATTTTACTAAAAAATAGCATGCAGAGTAGAATGACCAAATTGCTAACTAGTTGCAATGAAATCCTTTTTATATCAATGGGTAAATCTGTAGTAAATAGTATTTTTCCGAATAAACCTGCTATGAGATATGCCCCTAAATAATAAATACAAAATGTTGCAATAAAGTTTTCTTTTCTTTCATGTAGGATGATTTCCCATTCTTGTTTTGGATTTAGTATTATACCTCTGATCCTTTGACTGGCTAACTTTAAAAACATATTCATGCGTATTTGTTGGCAAAGTTAATTATTTTTGTCATTAATATGAGTTATAATCTAATTGTAATATTAGGACCAACTGCTACCGGAAAAACTTCATTGGCGGTACAATTGGCTTTTATGCTCGATTCTGCTATTATCTCGGCCGATTCCCGTCAGGTGTACAAAGGTATGTCGATTGGTACAGGAAAGGATTTAGCCGAATATTGCATAAATGGGAGTATGGTACCTTATTATTTAATTGATATTGTTGATGCAGGGACTAAATACAATGTGTTTGAGTATCAAAAAGAATTCCACCAAGTATTTGAGTCCTTAAATCAGCAAAAAAAGATACCTATATTATGTGGTGGCAGCGGATTGTATTTAGAGGCTGCTACAAAATCATATGCAATGCTCTCTGTTCCGGTTAATGAGGCTTTGCGCGATGAGCTTTCTCAAAAGTCTCATGCTGAGTTAATAGAATTGCTAAAAAAAGTAAAGGTGTATCATAATCAATCTGATTTCGATACTCCTAAGCGCACTATTAGGGCAATTGAGATTGAAACTTATCAAAAAGATAATCAGCATTTGTTGATTCAGAAAGAAATTCCAAAAATAAATCCCCTTTATTTTGGAACATATTGTGATGTAGAAACCCGACGAAATTTAATTACTAAACGATTGGATGAGCGTTTTAAGTCAGGAATGATTGAGGAAGTAAAGCATTTGCTCGATTCAGGTATTCACCCTGATAATCTAATATATTATGGTCTGGAATATAAATACATTACTTTGTATTTATTGGGAAAGTCTTCTTTTAGTGATATGCGGGAAAAACTTAATATAGCTATACATCAGTTTGCTAAAAGACAAATGACTTGGTTTCGTAAAATGGAAAAAGAGGGCACAAACATTCATTGGCTTGATATTGCAGATGGAACAAATGCAATGATAGATAAGGCAATGAAAGTAATAAATGGTGTTGAAGCCTGATTTTAATCTATCGTAATCTTAAATATACCAATCGGAATACTTATAAATAAAGACTAAATATAATATTGTACATATATTGATAATACTTCCAAATATATTAAACTTTTCACGTAATTTTTGAAATCTACGTCGGATAAGAATTAGCAAGTGTGGAATTACATAACTAAATGAGAGAAGTATCAATTTGTAAATCATTATTTGATCAACACTCACTGAATCTTCTTCAGGAAATATATCAGGGTTTTCGTAAAATATAAACTTATAGGTTAGGGCAAACAAAATGATTAGGTAGATTAAATAACTGAACTTTAAACTTGCCGTTGAAAGGGGTTTCTTTCTATGCCACCTGAAGGGTTTTAGCCACAGAAAAGCAATTATATATAACGAAAGAAATAATGTAATGCTTAAAAAATGCTGCATCTGATTACATAATTGATTGCCAACAAATATAAAAAAAAGGGACAAAAAAATGTCCCTTTTTTTAAAATTTTATTAAATATTTATTAATCAGACATTAAAACCTTACTACCATTGCTTTTTAGAACGTTCATTATTTTATCTTTCAATTCCTTTTGTAATTCTGGATTGTCTTTTAATAGATTTTTAACGGCATCACGACCTTGCCCCAACTTGGTATCACCATAACTAAACCATGAACCACTTTTCTTAATCACATCTAGTTCAACACCTAAATCCACAATTTCTCCGGTTAGTGAAATACCTTCGCCATACATAATATCAAACTCTGCTTTTCTGAATGGAGGCGCCAATTTGTTTTTTACGATTTTTACGCGGGTTCTCGATCCTAAAATCTCTTCCCCTTCTTTAATCTGTCCAATTTTTCTAATATCAACCCTCACCGAAGCATAGAATTTTAATGCATTTCCTCCTGTAGTGGTCTCAGGGTTACCAAACATAACACCTATCTTTTCCCTCAATTGGTTTATAAATACACAGCAGGTATTGGTTCTGCTAATGTTGGCGGTGAGCTTGCGCAAAGCTTGCGACATCAAACGAGCTTGCAAACCTAATTTGTTTTCACCCATATCCCCTTCAATTTCTGCTTTTGGGGTTAAAGCAGCTACCGAGTCTATAACTATAATGTCTATTGCTCCAGACCGTATCAAATTATCAGCGATTTCTAATGCTTGCTCTCCATTATCTGGTTGAGATATATAAAGGTTTTCAATATCAACACCCAATTTTTGAGCATATATCCTATCAAAGGCATGTTCTGCATCAATAAATGCTGCTATACCGCCCAAACGTTGCGCTTCAGCAATTGCATGTATGGCTAATGTCGTTTTTCCAGATGATTCAGGTCCAAATATCTCAATAACCCTGCCGCGTGGATAACCCATTACACCCAATGCTATATCTAAAGCAATTGAGCCTGAGGCTATCGCAGGAACATCATCTACCGCTTTATCTCCTAATTTCATTATGGTTCCTTTACCATAATCTTTGTCTAACTTATCTAACGTGGCTTGTAATGCTTTCAGTTTCTCTTTATTGATTTCCTTCCTAGCATCCTTAGGTTCTTTCACGTCTTTTGATTTATTTTCTTTTTCCATTTTATAATGATTAATTTTTAATCGTATTGACTTTGCCAAAATAGAAAAATTATAATTCCTTATATCTTTTATGGGGAATAAAATATTAACAATTTTGGAAATTGTTAGATAATTAAGGAATTTTATATACTGCGCAGGATATTTTTATTAAGCTTATCTACTAATTTAAATAGTATTGTTCTCCATCAGGATCTTCAAGTTCCCAATGTAAAGCTATCATTTTTATAGCTGTAATGGCCGCTTCGTCACCTTTATTCCCATGTTTGCCTCCAGCACGATCTATAGCCTGCTGCTGATCTAAAGTAGTTAATACTCCAAATACCACCGGCATATTGTAATTCAAATTTAATTCTGTAATGCCTCTCGTTACACTATCGCAGATATAATCAAAATGCTTGGTTTCGCCTTGTATAACACAGCCCAAACATATTATCGCGTCAACATCGGTGTATTCTGCCATAAACTGTGCCCCCAATGTTAATTCAAAGCTTCCTGGTACCCTGCGTACTAAAATGTTCTCTGGTACTGCTCCACTTTTAATTAGTGTTTTATATGCCCCATCTAATAAGGCGTCTGTTACTTCTGCATTCCATTCAGCCACTACTATGCCAAACTTCATGTCGTCTGCAGGTGGTACATTTTCAGGATCGTACCAAGATAAATTAGTTGAATCTGTTGCCAATTCGTTTTTTTTATTAATCTATTTGTATTCCAGCTCTTACTTGAGCACGAGAAATATATTTTTCAATTTCCCTCATTTCTTCCGATTTTCGGTATTCAAGCTTTATCTTGGTATATAACTCTATTGCTTCTGTATACCTTTCTAAACTTTCTAATAACTGCGCAGCTTTCATAATGTATACCGGACTGGTAAGCTCGTTCTTCGAAACATTTATAGCTTTCAAATAATTCTTTAGTGCATTCTCACTGTCTCCCAATTCTGAATAAGCATCGCCCATAGCACCATATTTGATGGGTTCTAATAATGGATCACTGCAGCTAAAAGATTTCAAATTTTCAATGCTTTCTTCGTATTTGCCTGTGCGCAAAAAACTTATACCTGAATAATATTGAGCCAAATTTGCAGTCTTTGTAATAGCATATTCATCAATTATCTCTAAAAACCCAGGAAAGTTGCCATCTCCGGTCAATGCCAATTCAAATGAATCTTTCGCAAAATTCTGCTCTGCCATAAATATCTGCGATTGAGCTTTTTCATCTAATGGAATTAAATAAAAACGATTGGCTGCATAAATGCCTAAAACCAATGCTAATATACCTATCGCTATGATACTCAATTTCTTTTGATTCTTTTCAATAAACTGCTCCCCTTTGGTTAGCGCTACTTCTACATTTTCTAATTTGGAGTTGCTATCTTTTTCTTCAGTTGCCATTTTTGATAATTTTATTTATTGGTTGCAAATGTAATGTTTTTGTCAAAATTATAAAATTTTTAGGCACTAAAACCCAAACTTATTTTTAATGCCGTTAATTAAATTTTTATTAACTTGCCGCTTAATTGTTTATAAATCTGTTTTTAACTTATTGAAGTGAGTCTTAAATTATTGTATTCATTTGTTCTACTCTGTTTTTTATGCACCGCAACAGTTTATGCTAATGACGAGTTTAAAGATGTATGCGAATATATGGCCAGTGGCGATTATGCTGATGCTTTGCCTATTTTATTACAGTTAGAAGTGTCTGCTCCCGATAACGCAAATTTTAAATACCTCATTGGCGTTTGTTATCTTAATTTGCCTGCGCATAGATTCAAGTGCTTTGGCTATTTAGATTATGCCGCCGATCATATCAATCCCCAATATGCAGAGTGCAACTTCAATGAGTATGGCGCTTCACCTAAGGCGCTTTTTTATCTGGGTGTCGCTTTTCGAAATTCATACAGTTATGGACGAGCATATCGATTCTTTTCCAATTATGCCAAGTATGTTAATGAAAATGATGCTTATGAAATTATCCGCTTAAACCAAGAAATGAGAAATTGCCAAATAGCTCCTTTCCTTATTATTAAATCGCCTCCCCTCATCATAAAGCTTTTAGAAGGAACTGCTAATAATGCCGCTGACAATTTTAATCCTATTATGGCACAAGGAAATTTTTACTATATGAGCAGTGAAAAATTTTATGATGCTTTGTATTCGATACCATATAACGATTTGAATGCTAAACCATTAAATTTAACCAATCAATTAAAAAGTGATGGCGAATTTAAACTATTGTCTGTTTCGCAGGATAATACTTGCATGTTATTCTGCACTTTTTCCATGCTTAGTGGCGATGATATTTACTTTTCTACTTTTACCAATGATAAATGGTCTCAGCTAAAACCGCTACAGGGTATTAATACCGAGTTTTCTGAAAATTATGCTTCATTTTCTTCCGATGGAAAAACCATTTATTTTTCAAGTAACAGAAAAGAAGGGTATGGCGGATACGATTTATATTCTTGTGATTTTTTTTCTGAAGGTTATTGTTCTGAGATTAAAAATTTGAGTTGGGTTTTAAATAGTCCCCTCGATGAAATCTGCCCATTCTTTAATTCGGATGGTTCGATCTTATACTTTAGTTCTAATTCATATGATAATATTGGAGGTTTTGATGTTTTTTATTCGTATCGTTTGAAAAATACTTTCTCTTCTCCTGTAAATATGGGTTATCCTATCAATACAGCAAATGACGATATTTTTTTCTTTCCTATTGACTCAATGAATATGGCTCTTACAGCTCGATTTGATTCAACCGCAAATGGGGGCGTCGATATTTTTACTGTTCAGGTAGATGAATTAAATAAACCTGTAAGTTTAATCGATTCATTTATAATTACGCCTGTATGGTTTGCTTTTAAAAGCGATAAACTAACTGATTATGGAAGGGGTATTGTAGAAAAATGGATTCATATTCTAAAAACCTATCCAGGAATAAAAATTGAGCTAACAGGTTATACTGATCGAGTAGGTTCTGAAGCTTATAACATTAAATTAAGTAATCAACGTGCATTAGAAGTTAAGAATTATATGATACTAAAGGGGATTACCGCCGATAGAATTTCTACCCGTGGTTTGGGTTATGCTAAACCTTTAATTCCCGAGAAAAAAGGAGATGCCGTAAATTCCGATGCCCGAAGGTTGAACCGAAGAGTGGAAATGGTTGTTGTTTCCTCAGACATGGACGTAATTATTAAAAAACGGTTCTAAAAATGTACTTAAAAAATATTCATCTTATCGATTTTAAAAATTTTGAGGCGTTGGAATTTAACCTCCATCAAAGAATAAATTGTTTTACCGGAAACAATGGAGCTGGGAAAACAAATCTCCTTGATGCTGTTCATTATTTATGCATGTGTAAGTCCTATTTTAATCCGATCGATAGCCAGAATATTCAACATGGAAAAGATTTTTTTGTAGTGCAAGGAATTTTTTGTTCTGAAGAGAATAGTGATAATGTATATTGTGCGGTAAAAAGAAATACTAAAAAGCAATTTAAAATCAATAAAAACGATTACGAAAGACTTTCTGATCATATAGGTTTATTTCCTGTCGTTATGATTTCTCCATATGATAGCATTCTTATTACTGAAGGCAGTGAAGAACGTCGCAAATTTATCGATTCTGTTATCTCTCAGTTTGATAAGTCATATCTCGAGGGTCTTATCAAATATAATAAATTATTGCTGCAGCGTAACAAACTATTGAAAGATATTGCCGATAAAAAAATGGTAGAACAGGATCTGTTTGAGGTCATTGATGCACAGATGATCCCTCTTGCTAATGATGTATATCAAAAAAGGTTGACATTTTTACAAAATCTAATTCCTGTTTTTAATACATACTATTCCGAAATTAGCAATGACATTGAATCTGTTTCCATAGAGTATATATCGCAGTTGCATGAACGTAATTTTGAAGAGCTATTGGTCAATTGCTTCGCTAAGGATAAGGCTTTGGGATATTCAACCTCTGGTATTCATAAAGACGATTTGATGTTTACATTAAACAGTTTTCCAGTAAAAAAAGTTGGATCGCAGGGACAACAAAAAACTTTTTTGGTTGCTTTAAAACTAGCAGAGTTTTCTTTTATTACAAGCAAAAAGGGATTCAAGCCTATATTGTTGCTCGATGATGTTTTTGATAAATTTGATCATTCAAGAGTTGAAAAGATTATTCGTTTGGTAGCGGATGAAAAATTTGGTCAGATTTTTATAACTGATACCGATATAACCCGCTTAAAAACAGTATTAAATGGAATTCATGAATTCAGCTTGTTTCAAGTTTCTTCAAATAATATACAATTAATGGAATCTGAAATATGAGACGAAGCAATGAGATAAAAATAGGTACTGCTATCAGAGATTATTTTAAAGCTTTGGGTCTGGAACAAGGCTTAAAAGAGGCCAGAATCCTTAATAGTTGGGGCGATGTTGTTGGTAAATCAATTGCGCAAAAAACACAAAAAATGAATTTGTATAAACGCGTTCTTTTTGTGTATATAGAGTCTTCAATTGTTAAAAATGAATTGATGATGATTCGTAAAGATATTATCAATGCCTTGAATGAAAGGGCAGGAGAGAAGCTTATTGATGAGATTGTATTTCGTTAAAGCTTGTTTATTACTGAGGCAGAATATGCCGCACCATAACCATTATCAATATTTACTACCGTTATTCCATTTGCACAACTGGTTAACATTCCCAATAAAGCAGAAAGTCCTCCAAAATTTGCTCCATAACCAATACTAGTAGGAACGGCTATTACAGGGCACGAAACCAATCCGCCTATAACACTGGGCAATGCTCCTTCCATTCCGGCAATAACTATTAAAACTTTCGATTTTTTTATTTCTTCTAGTTTGTTAAATAATCTGTGTATGCCAGCTACGCCTACATCATAAATCATATGTGTATTATTTCCAAACATCCTTGCTGTTTCTGCAGCTTCTTCTGCTACTGGAATGTCTGCTGTACCTGCTGTAATTATTCCAATGGTGCTCTTACTTAATTGAATTTCTTTATTAACAATACTGATTGTTCTTCCTAGTTTATTATATGTTGCATGGGGTA
>JAIFLP010000095.1 GCA_020049015.1 Bacteroidota bacterium
GAAAAAGGAAAATCAGTTTATGATCTATTGTTAGATATTTATATTGAGTTTGGCTTGTATAGAGAAACCTTAGTAAATGTAGTTAAAAAAGGAAAATCAGGAGCGGAAGAAATTCAAAAAATGATGGACGACTACAGAGTCAATCCTCCCAAAGTATTAGGTGGTTCTGAGGTAATTCTTATTCAGGATTATCAGTTGCAAATGGCAAAAGATTTAAAGAGCGGTAAAGAATCGAGTATTCAGCTTCCTAAGTCGAATGTATTGCAATTTACTACAGCCGAAGGAACAAAAATAACGGTTCGTCCGAGCGGTACAGAGCCTAAAATAAAATTTTATTTTGGACTTATTGGAAAATTGAACAACAGAAATGACTATTCAGTTGTTGAAAAGGAGTTGTTGGCAAAAATAGATGTGATAAAAAATGAATTAGGTTTATAAAGGCAGTTAATATGAAGTCGTACCGAAAAGAATTATGGTTTGATATTACCCAACGCCGCCAGTATTTAAATATAACCCCACAGGTAAATGCTTGCTTGGCTGAAAGTGGTATTAAAGAAGGCCTATGTTTGGTAAATGCCATGCATATCTCGGCAAGTGTTTTTATAAATGATGATGAGTCAGGCTTGCATCACGATTTTGAGGTATGGTTAGAAAAGTTAGCTCCCGAAAAACCCCATTCGCAATACAAACATAATGGCTTTGAAGATAATGCCGATGCCCATCTTAAAAGGCAATTAATGGGTAGAGAGGTGGTTGTAGCTATTACAAATGGGCAATTAGATTTTGGTCCCTGGGAACAAATATTCTATGGCGAATATGATGGTAAAAGAAAAAAAAGGGTGCTCGTTAAGATTATAGGAGATTGAAAATAAAGGATGCGGGATTCGCATCCTATTTTGTTTAATTAATTTTTAATTTATGAGATGTATTTGTTTGAAACCGCTTGTGTTCCGCTTTAAAAAATGGAGCAATAAGCGTTATGCTGTTTTTAATAGCTTAAAAAAGCAGGTTGTGATTGCTACACTGGCAGTTGCGTATACTGTTAGTATTAATGTGAGTAAAGCACAGGATCAGCAAGTTTTGCTTCCCGATGAGCGTTATGAGCATGAAGAATTAGAAGAAGTGAGTGTTTCTGCAAATGTGTTGGACTTAAAAGTTGCTGAAACAGGTAGAAATGTTCAGGTAATTGAAGGTGCTGCCTTACGAAGATTACCAGTTAATTCTGTTGACGATGTTTTAAGATACCTCCCCGGTATTGAGTCAAAAACAAAAGGCCCATTTGGTACACAAACCAATTTTATCATCAGGGGCAGCAATTTCAACCAAGTTTTAATGATGATCGATGGCGTAAAAATTAATGATCCCTTAACTTCTCATTTTAATTCTTATATTCCGGTGTCCTTATCTGAAATTGAACGCATTGAAGTTATTTATGGTCCTGCATCTGCAGAATATGGAGCCGATGCGGTAGGAGGGGTTATTAACATAATCACAAAAACATTTTCCGAAAAAAAATATGATCAAAAAACTTCTGTCGATGCTAAGCTCTTTCTGGGAGATTATAATTTAAAGTCGATTCAATCTGGTTTCTTTTCGCAATTGAATAAATTGAAAGTGAGTGGAGGCATTGATTATAACTCTTCACCCGGTCAGATCAACCAATCCGGTACTCCCATGTATTTTGAAAACAGAACTATTACTTTAGCTTCTGCCTACAAAATAAATGATAAAACAGGTTTTGCCCTAAGGGCGTCGAATGATAAACGCGATTTTAGTGCGCAACGTTTTTATACCGCATTGTCCATTGATACTGCAATTGAAGTAGTTTCTAGGAATTTTATTCAGGCTAAAGTATTCAGAAATGCTGGAATACACCGCACTAATATACTTTTATCATTTGTTGATACTGAAGATGTTTTCAAACTTAATAAGGCTTCTATAGCGAATGAAAATTTTACCCAATTAGCGAATATATTTTTGAATCATAAAATACAATTCAGTAAATCATTTCAATTGGCTACAGGATTTCAATATTCTAACCGAAATGTTAAAAGCAATAATCGGGGTAATCATAGTTTTTCACAGGCAGGTTTGTTTCTTTCGGGAGCATATCAATGGACGGGACTAACCGCAAATCTAACTACCCGTGCGGCGTATGATGAAACTTATGGTTTTAAATTCATTCCTCAATTATCTTTATCTTACAGAGCAAATAATTTTATTCTTAGGACATCTGCAGGAAGTGCTATAAGAGCGGCAGATTTTACTGAGAATTACTATAATAATTACCCACTTACCACCATTCGCAATCCAATGAGCCAAATAGGGAATCCATATCTCGATGCAGAAAAAAGTATTACTTATGATTTTGGAATTGATTATCAATTATCTGATTTCATAAGAACTGGCGCAACGCTGTTTTATAGATATTCTGAAAACATGATTGATTATGCTAAATATAATTCATCCCTTATTCGAAATAATCAAAACTTGATTCCAGATACCATTTATTTATATGCACAAAACATTCGTTCATTGCAAACCAAAGGTGCCGAGATTTATATTCATGTAAATAAACGATGGACTTCAAATTTTGTAACCTCATTTAATTCAGGTTATACCATACTTAATTCCGAGAATGATCAGGCTGTTCTTTCTCAATATATTGCATCGCACGCAAAACAAATACTTAATAATCAGTTAGATATACAATTTTACAGAGTAAAATGGGGCCTCCAATTTGCTTATAAAGTAAGAGATGTTGCGTTTAATGAAGCTTTGGGAATCAGCATGGAATCATGGTATACCATGTTTAATTCTAACATGGAGGTTGATTTACATGAGAGTAAGATTTTTCTCACAGTTCAGGCCAATAACATCTTTGATACCCGCACGTATGATATTTTAGGTGCGGAACTGCCTTACCGATGGCTTATGGGTGGATTGCGCTTTCAATTTTAGCAGCGATTTTTTTTAGAAAAAACAATCTATTTTTATTCCCTTACGTACAAAAGTATAATTAACAAATTGAAGAATCAAGCTACAGCGTCTGCTTGATTCTTCAATTGTAAAAAAATATACCATGAAAGTATCGGAAATAATGAATGGACTCATTGCCCGTACACCCAATGAATTGGAGTACCACCAGGCAGTTAAGGAAGTATTGGAATCTATTGAAGAGGTATATAATGATCATCCTCAATTTGAGCGAGCTGGAATAGCTGAGCGCTTAGTTGAACCCGATAGGGTACTCATGTTTAAAGTACCTTGGATAGATGATAAGGGAAAGGTGCAGGTAAACAGGGCATATAGGGTGCAGTTTAATAATGCTATAGGTCCCTATAAAGGTGGCATTCGTTTTCATCCCAATGTTACATTAAGTACCTTAAAGTTTTTAGGCTTTGAGCAAACTTTTAAAAATAGTCTTACCAGTCTTGCTATGGGCGGCGCCAAAGGGGGGGCTGATTTTAATCCCAAAGGAAAATCAGATATAGAAATCATGCGATTTTGTCAGGCTTTTATGTTGGAATTACATAAAATTATAGGACCTGAGATGGATGTCCCTGCCGGTGATATAGGTGTGGGAGCAAGAGAAATAGGTTATATGTATGGAATGTATAAAAAATTAACCCACCAACATGAAGGGGTATTAACAGGCAAGGGAGTAAATTGGGGAGGATCATTGATTCGGCCTGAAGCAACAGGATTTGGAGTTGTTTATTTTACTTCAGAAATGTTAAAAACCATAGGCCAAAATTTAGAAGGAAAAAGAGTAGTAGTATCGGGTTTTGGAAATGTAGCCTGGGGAGCCGTAAAAAAAGCTACCGAATTGGGAGCAAAAGTTATTGCTCTATCGGGTCCTGATGGCTATATATATGATAAAGATGGAGTTTCGGGTGATAAAATAGATTATATGACTGAATTGCGTTTGAGCAATAATGATGTAATACAACCTTATGCAGATACATTCCCTTCCGCAATATTTCATGCTGGTAAAAGACCTTGGGAAGTTCCATGCGATATAGCATTGCCTTGCGCTATTCAAAATGAAATCAACGAAGATGATGTAATGAATTTAGTAAAAAATAATTGCATTTGTTTATGCGAAGGTGCAAATATGCCGTGTACTCCGGGAGCAATAAAAATTATTCAGGAGTCTAAGTTATTATATTCTCCCGGAAAAGCTTCCAATGCGGGCGGAGTAGCTACATCAGGTTTGGAAATGGCACAAAACGCAATGAAATTAACTTGGGGAAAAGATGAGGTAGATAAACGCTTGCATGAGATTATGGTGGATATTCATAGCGCCTGCGTAAAATATGGCAAAAATAGCAATGGAAGCATCGATTATGTTAAAGGTGCTAATGTTGCCGGCTTCCTTAAAGTAGCGTATGCCATGTTGGATCAGGGGATTGTATGATGATTTAAATCATGTGTTTCTGGTGATGTATATCATTCTGTTTTTTGCCAAATGTCGTTTATTTTGAATTAACTTTGTTCAAAATCAATTTTATGAGGAAGATAAAACTAATTTTTGCGGTGATGCTGGTTTTAGCGGGAATGGCAATGGCTTCATGTGAGAAGCATATTTGTCCGGCTTATATGCAGAAAGTACCTGCGACCAATATGGTTAAACCAGCGTAGGAATTGAATCTGAATAATTTTCAGAGAAAAATAATTGGGCTAATAAGAGCTTTTTTAGCCCAGTTATTTATTGTTTTAAAAAAAGGATTATATTTACATAATTAAACTTTGGTAATATGAGAAAAGTATCGGTTGTAGTGATGGTTGGTTTGTTTGTTTTGTCGATGGCGGTTTCCTGTAAAAGCTCAAAACCTTGTCCAGCATATAATAAAGCTAAAATTGAAAAATCTGCCCATTCATAAAATACAAGCAGTCCAGTTTTACTTTTTGAAACATTTTTATATAGTTTTATTTTTATTCTTCTCTATTATTGCCTATTCTCAGGGAGAATTAGGTGATGATAAGGGAGTTTTTTATCGTAATGAAAGGACTTGGGGTTTATCATTAAATACCAATGGGTATTCGCTTAATTACCGATATGGAAAAAGAGTGAATTTTACTCAAAAAACTCTTTTTGAAGCAGATATATCTGTTATAAAGCACAATAAGGAAATAAAGTTGTATCCTGAGTTAAATTACAGAAGTTTTGTATTTGGCAAATTAAATAGTGTGTATTTTATTAGGGCAGGCTATGGTCGTCAGGTGGAGTGGTTTCCTAAAACTGATAAAGGGAGTATATCCATAAGATATTTCTATACCGGAGGGATAAGCCTTTCAATACTAAAGCCAATTTATTATGTTGTCTTATACCCCTTTGATACATTATTACTCAGTCAACGTTTTGAAGATATCAACCCCAGTAGAGGACAGCTTTTGGGCGGCGCTTCTTCATTAAAAGGCTGGGGCGAACTCGCTTTTATGCCTGGTGCTTATATTCGAAGCGGTCTTACTTTCGAATTTAGTGATGACGAGAATAGAATTAGTGCCTTAGAAATAGCGCTAACTTTAGATGCATTTCCCAAGAAAATAAAACAAATGGAAAATGAGCGCAATAATTTTGCATTTTTATCCATGAATGTTACCTATAGGTTCGGAAAAGTACTTGATGCCCGAATGGCTAAAACTATCGATTCCCCAGTTTTCTAAATTTAGCTAACGGATGAATGTATTTTCTGCTTTTTAATTTCATTTTTTTTATGCTTTATTGTGTTATATTTTGATAGATTATATCTATTTTTACCGCGCATTTTATGCATAAAGATTCGTATAATTATTCATTTTATAAATTTATAAATTATGGCAAAAATAAAAGTTGGTATTAATGGTTTTGGACGCATTGGCCGTTTGGTTTTTCGTGCTGCTCAAACAAGAAATGACATTGAAATTGTTGGAATCAACGATTTAATTGATGTGGAATACATGATGTACATGTTACGTTATGATTCAGTTCATGGTCAATTTAAAGGTACTGTTGATGTTAAAGACGGTAAATTAATCGTTAATGGCAATGCTATTAGGGTTACTGCAGAAAAAGATCCTGCTAATCTTAAATGGGGCGATGTAGGTGCTGAATATGTTGTTGAATCTACAGGTCTTTTCCTTGATAAAGCCAAAGCTGAAGGTCATATTAAAGCTGGAGCAAAACGCGTTGTTATGTCAGCTCCTTCTAAAGATGATACTCCTATGTTTGTATGTGGTGTAAACCATAAAACATATACTAAAGATATGCTTTATGTTTCTAATGCATCTTGTACTACCAACTGTCTTGCTCCTGTTGCTAAAGTTCTTCATGATAATTGGGGTATTTTAGAAGGATTAATGACAACTGTTCATGCTACTACTGCAACTCAAAAAACCGTTGACGGTCCTTCTGCTAAAGATTGGAGAGGTGGTCGTGCTGCTGCTGGCAATATTATCCCTTCTTCAACTGGTGCTGCTAAGGCTGTAGGAGTTGTTATCCCTTCATTAAAAGGTAAACTTACCGGTATGGCTTTCCGTGTGCCTACTTTGAACGTTTCTGTAGTTGATTTAACTGCTCGTTTGGAAAAACCTGCTAAATACGAAGAAATTTGTGCTGCTATGAAAGCTGCTGCTGAAGGTGATTTAAAAGGAATTTTAGGTTATACTGAAGATGAAGTAGTATCAAGCGATTTTATTGGTGATGCCCGCACTTCAATTTTTGATGGTAAGGCTGGTATTATGTTGAGCCCAAATTTTGTTAAAATCGTTAGCTGGTATGATAACGAATGGGGTTATTCAAACAAAGTATTAGATTTGATTGCTCACATGGAAACAGTAAAATAATTGGTTTCAATAGAATAAAAAAAAGGGAGCTATTAAGCTCCCTTTTTTTTTAGTATATCGACTTAACTTTTTGTTTTTTTAATACCAATGCCGTCCTGTTGGGTAAATATAAATTTAAGTAATTTCCCGCTAAGCCATTAATAACACCTTCATTCATGGTATAATAATCTATGCTCTCATCAACGCGTTTAAAGCCACCATATTTTTCAGAGTCACTGTTCAAAACAATACAGTATTTGCCAGCTTCCATTGCAATTTTATAATCAGGAAATGAAGTATGCGGATTGAAGTTTACAATAAAAAACAATCCATTTCTTTCAAATCCCAATACCTGATCTTTTATGTTCTCATGCATTTTATAAGGAAATGCTTTATCATAAATTTTTTCACTGCTGATCAATGCAATAAGGTCTGCATCAAAATCATTTAAAAATTGATATCGCAACTCTATATTGTCACATAAATTCCATTGTCTCCGAGCATATTTATACGACCAGCCATTGCCTTCCCTCGGAAAATCAATCCATTCCGGATGACCGAATTCATTTCCCATAAAAGTGAGATAGCCGCCGCCTCCTGCACCTGCTGTAACCAAACGAATTATTTTATGTAAGGCAATGCCCCTATCTATTTCTACATTGGGCGCGTTTTTTGCCATCGCAAAATACATCTCTTTATCCATTAGTCTGAATGCAATCGTCTTATCGCCTACCAATGCCTGATCATGCGATTCGCAATATGAAATCACTTTTTCATCTGCTCTGTGGCTGCTGGCTTCATAGTAAATCTGACTAACATTCCATTGGTCATCTTTTTGTTCTTTTAAAATTTTAATCCAGAAATCAGGCATGCCCATGGCCATTCTGAAATCGAAGCCTATTCCACCCCATTCAATGGGTGATGCCAATCCGGGCATACCACTTACTTCTTCAGCTATTGAAATGGCGTGTGATTTAACTTCGTGTATTAGTTTATTGGCCAATCCAAGATACGTTAATGCATCTTCGTCTTGTGACCCATCAAAATAAAAACGGTAATCATTAAAATCCCTACCCAGACCGTGGTCTAGATATATCATGCTGGTAACCCCGTCGAACCTGAATCCATCAAAATTATACTCTTCTAACCAATATTGACAATTTGATAGTAAGAAATGCAGTACTTCATTTTTGCTATAATTAAAGCATAATGAATCCCAAGCAACATGATGTCTTCGATAACCGTCATGAAAGTATTGATAGGGTGTGCCATCAAAAAATGCCAAACCTTCTTCATCGTTTTTAACTGAATGCGAATGCACCAAATCCATAATAACAGCAATTCCTTCAAGATGGGCCGCATCAATCAAACTCTTTAATTCATCAGGTGTGCCAAAGCGTGACGAAACAGCAAAAAAATTAGAAACATGGTAACCAAACGATCCATAGTAGGGATGCTCTTGTATGGCCATTAATTGTATGGTATTGTAACCTAATTTTTTGATGCGGGGAAGCATTTTTTCTTTGAATTCAAGATAAGTTCCTACCCGTTCTTCCTCTGTTGCCATTCCCACATGCGCTTCATAAATGAAAGGATGTTTGAATTGTGGCTTAAAATTTTTGCATTTCCATTGGAAATCTTTTTCCATGGCATATACTTCAGCACTGAAAATTTTAGTTACTGGATCCTGCACCATTCTTTTGCCATATGAGGGCAATCGGAATGCACTGCCATTATTCCATTTAATGAATAGTTTATATAAATCTCCTTGACCAATCTGGTTATGGCTTAATTTTATCTCCCAATTCCCATGTTCTAGCTTTTGAAGAATAAACTCTTTTTTAACTTCCCAATTGCTAAAATCACCAACCATATAAACCTCTGTGGCATTGGGCGCCCACTCCCTAAGAATCCATTCGCTTGAAGTTTTGTGCAGACCATAGTACAAGTGTCCTGTAGCAAAGTCTTTCAGACTCTTTTTTCCGCCGGTTAGTAAACGTTCTTTAGTTGATATATTATTGCTCCTCTTATTGATGACATCGGTAAAAGCTTTTAAATAACTGTCATTTTCAACAATCTTCGGGATCTTCATGGGGCAAATTTTTATGATACGAATATAATTATAAGAAATTCAAATGTAATGATAAAACTTTGGATTTCCAATTTGTCAGAGCCAGTATTAGACATTCTTTCCCATGCTCTTTTATAATATCCATATTGCTTCCTTGCAAACTGCTAGAGAATACATTATATTTAGCAAGCTAATGCTGAGGTATTTAGTAATTGATTTGTCATAACGCAATTACCTCAAAATATGATGAGTTAATCATCAATGATATCAAGTAACATCGTAACTATATTTTTCCTTCGTATAAGTCCCAAATAGGGAAGCACATTTCATAATTGTTCCATATTATATCGCCATATTCTATGGTGTAGTTTTTAAACAGATTTTTATTTAGATATTTTTTTGCCATTGGATTTTTGGCTTTTAATAAAAAATCAGAGAAATCTACTATTCTTTCAGCACCGTCAGAGAATACAAATTTTATTTTATACTCTCCATTATAATCAGCTTTTTTGATAGATATAATCATTGATTCAGATTTTTTTAGTTATTCGCTCAGGCACAATCTCTATATTGTAAATCACTGTTGTCCGATAAAAAAATGAAAGAGTAAGAAGGTTTGTCACCTTCTTAACTCTTTAGTGTATTTTTGTTTTTGCGAAATAAAAT
>JAIFLP010000077.1 GCA_020049015.1 Bacteroidota bacterium
TACCGCTCGGACGAACCGTTATTTTTGTTCCTTCGGCTGTAGTAAATTGCAATACATTCGACTTAGGCAGCTGAATACTCGATTCTTTACCGCTTTTTAAATCTTTTGCCATTTGCAACTGATAATCCTGAATAAGAATTACCTCAGAGCCACCTAATACTTTGGGAGGATTAACTCTGTAGTCGTCCATCATTTTTTGAATTTCTTCCGCTCCTGATTTTCCTTTTTTTACTACATTTACTAAGGTTTCTCTATACAATCCAAACTCAATATAAATATCTAACAATAGATCATAAACTGATTTTCCTTTTTCTTTTGCCCAAACAGCAGCTTCTGCAATCAATGCGCATGCCATAACCGCATCCTTATCTCTAACAAATTCGCCTGCCAAGTATCCATAACTTTCTTCACCACCACCAATATATTGTAGCTTACCTTCATTCTTTTTAATGATATCTGCAATAAACTTAAATCCGGTTAATACATCAAAATATTGAACGCCAAATTTATTAGCAATAGCAGCCAATAACTCAGTAGTAACAATTGTTTTAACAATGTATTCTTTACCTTTTAACTTTCCATTTTCTTTCCATTTCGAAAGAAGGTAATAAACCAAAACAGCAGCCGTTTGATTTCCATTCAATAGAATAAAATCACCCGCATTATTTTTAACAGCAATTCCAACGCGGTCAGCATCAGGATCGGATGCCATTACTAAATCGGCACCGGTGTTTTTAGCTTTTTCAATTGCCATAGATAGAGCTGCTGATTCTTCAGGATTTGGGGATTTAACAGTTGGGAAATTACCATCTGAAATATCCTGTTCTGGCACATTAATAATATGAGAAAAACCGAACTTTTTAAGCACTTGAGGAATCAAAGTAACACCTGTACCATGAATAGGGGTATACACAATTTTCATATCATGATGCTTGGCTATAAGTTCCGGTGATAAACTTAATTCTTTGATTTTATTCAAATAAATTTCATCAATTTCTGCTCCTATTATTTGAATCGCCGATTCATTTCCTTTCCATTTTACATCCTTAATGCCAGAAATTTTTTCAACTTCCTTAATAATATTCTCATCATGAGGAGCTATAACTTGCCCTCCATCGTCCCAATAAGCCTTATAACCATTATATTCTTTAGGATTGTGTGAAGCAGTAATTACTACACCGGTTTGACATCCAAAATGACGTACAGCAAAAGACAATTCGGGCGTTGGTCTTAATGATTCAAATAAATAGACTTTAAAACCATTGGCGGCAAAAATACTGGCAGTGGTTTCGGCAAATAGGCGGCTATTATTTCGACTGTCATATGCAATAGCAGCAGATAATTGCTTTGTATTTTTGAAATATGACATAACATAATTACACAAACCCTGGGTTGCCATACCCACAGTATAAATATTCATTCTGTTTGTGCCAACTCCCATAATGCCTCTTAAGCCACCCGTTCCAAATTCTAACTGACGGTAAAAAGAATCGATCAATTCTGTTTCATTATTTTCTAAAAGGGATTTAACCTCTTTTTGGGTTATATCATCAAAACCCGCACCAAGCCATTCATTTGCCTTGGATTTAACCAGATTTAATAAATTATTTTCCATATCATGCATTTTTTATAGTATTCAAACAATCATTTAAACTATCTATCCAATAAGGTATTTCAATTTTATAATCTTTCTTTATTTTTTCTTTACAAAATACACTAAAATGTGGCCTGCTAGCCGGTGTAGGATAATCTTTAGATTCAATGGGATAAATACGACAAGGCAGATTGCTCAGCATCATAATAAATTTTGAAAAATCGTACCAACTGCAAACACCTTCATTAGAAAAATGGTACAAACCCGGAATAAAATTATCGGGATTATAGTAAACTGAATATGCGATTTTCATCATACAATTTGCTAAATCGAGAGCATAAGTAGGTGTACCCACCTGATCAAAAACAACATTTAAGGCTTCACGCTCTTTGCCAAGCCTCAACATGGTTTTAACAAAATTATTACCAAAAGAACTGTATAACCAGGCAGTGCGGATTACAATCCCTTTATTATAATTCAATACAAATTTTTCACCTTCCGCTTTGGTAGTACCATAAACTGAAACCGGATGAATCTGATCTGATTCATTGTAAGGTGTGTTTTTAGAACCATCAAAAACATAATCGGTTGAAACATGAATAAGCATACAATCAATGCTCTTAGCTGCGCTTGTTAAGTATGAAACGGCTGTAGCATTTATCTTTCTGGCATTGGTTTCATCAGATTCGGCCTTATCAACAGCAGTATAAGCAGCGCAATTAAAGATTGCAAAAGGCTTGATATCTGTAACTATTTTGTTAACAGCATCGGAAGAAGTAATATCTAACGAATCGATATCATGAAAATGAAATTTAAATTCATCAAAATGGCATGCAATAGATTTTAATTCATTGCCCAATTGTCCATTTGATCCGGTAACCAGAATATTTGCCATAATTAAAAATTATAATCCGCTTTATCAAAAGAAGGCAATAATAAATCCTTATCGGAAACCAAAACTTCAGAATCATTCAAACCCCACTTGATATTCAAACTGGGGTCGTTGAAAATGATACCTCTCTCCGATGCCTTATTCCATAATACATCACATTTATACAGAACGGTTGCCGTAGCAGAAAGCACAGAAAAGCCATGTGCAAAACCTTTGGGAACTAATAATTGCTTTTTGTTTTCATCTGATAACTCAAGGCCAAACCATTTACCAAAAGTGGGACTGTTTTTGCGAATGTCAACGGCAACATCAAAAATAGAACCCTGTAACACTCTCACCAATTTGGTTTGGGCATGAGGATTTAGCTGATAATGCAAGCCTCTGATTACACCTCTTGATGATTTTGATTGATTATCTTGAACAAAAACAAGATCAATTCCTTTATTTTTTAACTTTACATAATTATAACTTTCAAAGAAATATCCACGAGGATCCTCAAATACTTGAGGCTCGAGAATTACCAGATCGTCTATACCTGTTTCTATAATATTCATAAATTGATATTTATTCCGATATTCTATTTAAATATTCACCATAACTGCTTTTTCCAAGCATACCCGCAAGCTTCTTTAATTGAGGTTTATCAATAAATCCTCTTTTATAAGCTATTTCTTCAATGCATGCAATTTTCAGTCCCTGTCGTTGTTCAATGGTAGCAATAAAGTTTGAAGCTTGCAATAAACTATCGTGAGTTCCGGTATCTAACCAAGCCATACCCCTACCGAGCAACTGAACTTTCAATCTATTTTCTTGAAGATATAATTTATTTAAATCAGTTATTTCAAATTCACCACGAGCAGAAGGTTTAAGACTTTTAGCTTTTTCAACCACATCATTACTATAGAAATACAAACCAGTTACAGCATAATTTGATTTAGGTTTCAGAGGTTTTTCTTCCAAACTTAATACATTTCCATTCTGATCAAAATCAACAACGCCATATCGTTCGGGATCATTTACCCAATAACCAAAAACAACCGCCCCATCTTGCAGTTTTGCTGTTTCAAGCATCAATCCGCCAAATCCATATCCATAGAATATATTGTCGCCCAGAACCAAGCAAGCAGTATCGTTGCCTACAAAATCAGCACCTAAGGTAAAAGCCTGAGCCAAACCATCAGGAGAAGGCTGTATTACATATTCAATTCTAAGACCTAACTGCGATCCATCTCCTAATAGATCTTGGTATAAATGAATATCTTTAGGAGTTGAAATAATTAAAATTTCTCTAATACCTGCCAGCATTAAAACAGACAAAGGGTAATAAATCATCGGTTTATCATAAACCGGTATAATTTGTTTTGAGATACTAATGGTTACAGGATGTAATCGTGTTCCCGCACCACCTGCTAATACAATTCCTTTCATGGATTAAGATTTAAATTGATAATTATTTCCCCAATTGATTTCTAAAGTACGATATTGTTTTTTCCAATCCTTCATCAAGAGATATTTTTGGTTCCCATCCTAGTTTTTTTCTTGCCAAAGTGATATCTGGTTTTCTTTGAATTGGATCATCTTGAGGCAATGGCAAATTAACAAGTTTTGATGAAGACTTGGTCATTTTAATAACTTTTTCGGCAAGCTCTAAAATGGTAAATTCTCCAGGGTTTCCGGTATTTACGGGACCTGTAAAATCATCGCCAGTATTCATCACTAAATACATTGCCTCAACAAGATCGTCAACATATTGAAAACTGCGGGTTTGAGAACCGTCACCATAAATTGTCAAATCCTTATTTTGGAGGGCCTGCACAATAAAATTGGAAACAACACGACCATCATTGGGGTGCATTCGAGGTCCATAAGTATTGAATATTCTTATAATTTTGGTTTTAACCCCATTTTGTTTATTATAATTTACAAAAAGCGATTCAGCGCAACGCTTTCCTTCGTCGTAACAAGAGCGCACGCCAATAGGATTTACATGCCCCCAATACGATTCGGGTTGAGGATGTATTTCGGGATCACCGTACACTTCACTAGTAGAAGCTTGTAATATAGTAGCATGAATTCTTTTTGCCAAACCAAGCATATTGATGGCACCCAAG
This sequence comes from Bacteroidota bacterium, assembly GCA_020049015.1. Classification (GTDB taxonomy): domain Bacteria; phylum Bacteroidota; class Bacteroidia; order Bacteroidales; family DTGW01; genus JAIFLP01. The sequence continues at coordinate 4,598 of JAIFLP010000077.1, forward strand.
ACAGAAGTTTTAATTGTTTTAATAGCGTTATGCTGGTAGTGAATAGGTGAAGCTGGGCATGCTAAGTTATAAATTTGATCAACCTCAATAAAAAAGGGCATTGTAACATCGTGCCGCACCAATTCAAAATAGGGATTATTGAGCAGATGAATAATATTTTGCTTACTTCCGGTAAAATAATTGTCTAAACAAACAACTTCATTTCCTTCGTTAAGTAATCGCTCACATAAGTGAGATCCAATAAATCCGGCTCCACCGGTTACCAAAATTTTTTTCACGTTTTTCAATTTACAGTTTTACGTCCAATGCAATAATAAGTAAAGCCCAATTCTCTCATTTCATAAGGGTCAAAAATGTTCCTGCCATCAAAAATGAGTTTATTTTTTAATAATTTCTCGATAATTTTAAAATTGGGTATTCTAAATTCAGGCCATTCGGTAACGAGAAGCAGAGCATCTGCATCAATCAATACATCATAAGGATCTTTACCATATTCAATTCCACCATTAAAGAATTTTTCAGATTCTTTCATCGCAACTGGGTCATAAGCTTTCACCTTAGCTCCATTTTGAAGAATATTTTCTATTATAGTCAACGACGGTGCCTCTCTCATATCATCGGTTTTAGGCTTAAATGAAAGGCCCCAAACAGCAATAGTTAAGCCACTTAAATTTCCTTTAAAATGCTGAAAAAGTTTTTTAAATAGAACTTCTTTTTGAGCATTATTTACTTTTTCGACCGCTTTTAAAATTTCGAGAGAATATAAATTTTCATCACTGGTTTTAATCAAAGCCTTAACATCTTTAGGAAAGCAGGAACCACCATAACCCACACCTGGATAAATAAAGCGATTTCCAATACGGGAATCAGAGCCAATACCTTTTCTGACCATATTAACATCGGCGCCCACAATTTCGCAAAGGTTGGCAATATCATTTATGAAGCTTATTTTAGTTGCAAGCATTGCATTGGCAGCATATTTGGTCATTTCAGCTGAAGGAATATCCATAATTAAAAGTGGGTGACCATTTAATAAAAAGGGCTTATAAAGTTTTTGAACAATTTTTTCCGCTTCTTCAGTTTCCACTCCAGCAATAATTCTATCGGGTTTCAAAAAATCGTCTATCGCAGTACCTTCCTTAAGAAATTCAGGATTTGAAGCGATATCGAAATTAATATTTACCCCTCGTTTTTCAATTTCAGCAGCAATTGCATTTTTGATTTTTTTTGAAGTTCCAATAGGTACGGTACTCTTAGTTACCACAACTGTATAGCGATTCAAGTTTTTTCCAATTTCGGCAGCAACAGAAAGTACATAACTCAGATCGGCACTACCATCTTCACCTGGAGGAGTACCCACAGCAATAAACACAGCGTCAACATCAAGATGATCGGTTAGTTTGGTCGAAAATGACAATCGGCCTTTGGCAGAATTTTGAAGCACCATATCCTCTAAACCGGGTTCATAAATTGGAATAATTCCTTTTTTAAGATTTTCGATTTTCTCCACATTGGTGTCAATACAAGTTACATTAATCCCCGTTTCTGCAAAACAAGTACCTGTAACCAAGCCAACATAACCGGTGCCAACTACAGTAATATTCATTTAAAATTTGGTATTAAATTCAAAAACGCGGTAAAAATAGTTATTTATTTATTAATCGCATCACCTTTTTAATTATTGCCTAATGAGTTATTTTTTTGGTAAATATGATATAATTAATTTATTTTTAATTAATTTTGCACCCTATTTTTAAACATATAATGTCTAACTCATTAATTTTAATCAATTTAAAATGACAAACAATTCAGAAAAAGAATTTGAACAAGAATCAGGAAATGAACAGATTCAAAATGATGCTTTAGTAACAGAAGAAATTGATACTGAAGAAGAAAACGAAATTGAAGAAGAAGAAGAAGAAGAAGAAGTCGAAGACGATGATGTAAATGAAGCGGATTTGACTAAAATCAGAAAACTAAGAGCTGAGCAATTAGCAACATTTGACTGGACAAACCTTTCAAAAAAGGGTACTGTTTATAGTGCCGATGAAAGGGCTCAATTTGAATCCAGGTATGACAAAACTCTTGCAACAATTGTTGAAAATGAAGTTTTAGAAGGCACTGTTCTATCCATGAACAAAAGGGAAGTTGTTATCAACATAGGTTACAAATCAGAAGGCGTAGTAAGCTTAAATGAATTCCGCTACAATACTGAATTAGCTATTGGAGATAAGGTTGAAGTTTATGTAGAAAGTCACGAAGACAAAAAAGGTCAATTAATTCTTTCCCATAAAAAAGCAAGAGCATTGCGTTCATGGGATCGTGTTAACCAAGCCCTTGAAACGGATGAAATAATCAAAGGCTTTATTAAGTGCCGCACCAAAGGTGGTATGATTGTAGATGTTTTTGGTATTGAGGCATTTTTACCTGGCTCACAAATTGATGTTAAGCCAATACGTGATTATGATGCATTCGTAGGTAAAACAATGGAATTTAAGGTTGTTAAAATCAATCAGGAATTCAAGAACGTGGTTGTATCTCACAAGGCACTTATTGAAGCTGAACTTGAACAACAGAAAAAAGATATTATTTCAAAACTTGAAAAAGGACAGATTCTCGAAGGAGCTGTTAAGAATATCACATCATATGGTGTGTTTATTGATTTGGGCGGCGTAGATGGCTTAATCCATATTACAGACTTATCATGGGGTCGCGTAAATCATCCTGAAGAAATCGTTCAATTAGATCAAAAACTGAATGTAGTTATACTTGACTTTGATGATGAGAAGAAGAGAATTGCTTTAGGATTAAAACAATTAACTCCACATCCATGGGATGCTTTGAATCAGGATTTGAAGATAGGCGATAAAGTTTCAGGTAAAGTAGTAGTTATGGCTGATTACGGTGCTTTTGTTGAAATAGCAACCGGAGTAGAAGGCTTAATACATGTAACTGAAATGACTTGGTCACAACACCTTAGAAGTGCACAGGAATTCCTAAAAGTTGGAGATACTATTGAAGCTGTAGTTCTAACCTTAGATAGAGAAGAAAGAAAAATGTCATTAGGTATTAAACAATTAAGACCTGATCCATGGCAAGCAATAGATGAAAAATACCCAATTGGTTCAAAACATACTGCAAAAGTAAGAAACTTCACAAACTTTGGTGTTTTTGTTGAATTAGAAGAAGGTGTAGATGGTTTGATTCATATTTCAGATTTATCTTGGACTAAGAAAATCAAACACCCAGGTGAATTTACCAATGTAGGTGAATCGATTGAAGTATCGGTTCTTGAAGTTGATAAAGAAAATAGAAGATTAAGTTTAGGACACAAACAATTGGAAGAAAACCCATGGGATGTGTTTGAAACCATTTTCACTATAGATTCAGTTCACGAAGGTACTGTTATTGAAATACTCGATAAGGGAGCTTTGGTAACATTACAATATGGTGTAGAAGGCTTTGTTGCTCCAAAACACATGGTAAAAGAAGACGGTGTTAATATGAAGCTTGAAGAAAAGCTTGAATTCAAAGTAATTGAATTCTCTAAATCGAATAAGCGTATTGTACTTTCTCATTCCAGGGTTTTTGAAGATAAAAAGAGAACTGATGAAGGTGAAGCAAGGAAAACTGAGCGTGATGAATTCAAGAAAGCTACCAAAAAGGTAAAAAGCAATATTGAAAAAACTACACTTGGCGATATCACTGAGTTAGCCAATCTAAAATCGGAAATGGAAGAAAACGAGAAAAAAGGCAAACCAATTTCTGAATAATTTTATTAAATTGCACAAGTAAAATTTACTTGTGCAATTTTTTAATTGAGCATACAACAATAATAAAATTAGAAAAATGGATTTTAAAATTCAGAAGCAGCAGAACCATACATTAATCCAAGTATTGGATGAAAAATTAGACACCCATGTTGCCCCAACATTAAAATCTGAACTGGTTTTAATTGCAGGCAATGGTGAAAAAAACATCATTCTTGATTTGAGTAATTGTCGTTACTGCGACTCATCAGGTTTGAGTGCCATTTTGGTTGCAAATCGATTGGCAAAGAATTCAGGTGGAAAATTTATCCTTACAGGCTTAAATGAAGCGGTAGAAAGATTGATTACCATATCACAACTTGATACTGTATTAAACATTGCTGGAACACCTCAGGAAGCCATTGAAATGCTTTCAGAATAACAAAATGAATGCCGTTTACTCTTAAAATATTAGGTACAAGTTCGGCACTGCCTACTTCAAAAAGATTTCCAACCGCCCAGATTTTACAACATGAAGGGCGGTTTTTTCTTTTGGATTGCGGTGAGGGAACACAAATTCAAATTAGAAAAAATAAAATAAAATTTCTAAATCTCAATCATTTATTTATTTCTCATATACATGGTGATCATATATTTGGATTGTTTGGACTTTTATCTACACTTTCATTATTAGGAAAAAGAACAAGCTTTCATATTTATGCCCACCAAAATTTCAAACCCATACTTGATTTTTTTAATTCAAGTTTTGGCAAAGACTTACATTTCCCTATAGAATTACATATCATTACAGAAAATAAGCAAGAAGTTATTTATGAAGATAGAATGCTGATTGTATACAGTTTTCCTTTAAAACATAGTATTCCGTGCAGTGGATTTCTATTTAAAGAAAAAAATAAATCATTAAACATAAAGAAAGAAGCGGTAGAAAAATATAGAATACCCATAAAACAAATGCATTCTATAAAATCGGGGTCAGATTTTATAGCCGAAAATGGAGAAATAGTTCCCAACCACCTGATTACAAATCCGCCACCAAAATCTAAATCTTACGCATTTTGTACTGATACACGATATTATGAGCCCATCATTGAAATAATACAAAATGTAGATGTATTGTATCATGAATCAACTTTTTTAACAAAAGACATAGAATTAGCGAAGCAAACATTTCATTC
>JAIFLP010000115.1 GCA_020049015.1 Bacteroidota bacterium
CTGAAATTCTTGAAAAATCTCCATACAAAAAAATGTTATCTGATCGATATGCATCATACGATGCGGGAAAAGGAAAGGAATTTGAAGAAGGTAAGTTAACTTTAGAAGATGTTTACGCTTATGCAAAAAATCAAGGTGAACCCACACAAATAAGCGGAAAACAAGAGTTATTTGAAGCAATAGTTAATATGTACATTTAAAAACACCAATAAATGAACGCTCAAGAAATAAACAAATATTTTATCATTGGTGTAACATTGGTGGCTACCTTAGGTGGCTTGCTTTTTGGTTACGATACTGCTGTGATATCAGGTGCTGTAGATCCAATAAAAATTTTCTTCCAGCTAGATGCCGAACATTATGGCAATCTAGCTACTTTTTTACATGGGGCAACAGTTTCAAGCGCATTAATAGGATGCATAATAGGAAGTATGCTATCGGGGATATTTGCATCCCGCTATGGTCGAAAAAAATCATTGCTAATAGCATCTTTACTATTCTTTCTTTCAGCTATAGGTTCTGCTTTTCCTGAAATGCTTTTTTTTAATGCTGAAACCCCAATTTCAACCATACTTGTATCATTCAATATATATCGTATAATTGGAGGAATAAGTGTAGGTTTGGCTTCAGCAATTTGCCCCATGTATATTGCCGAAATGGCTCCAGCCGAAATTCGCGGCAAATTGGTTTCTTGGAACCAGTTTGCCATCATCTTTGGTATGTTGGTTGTTTATTTTGTAAACTATTTTATTGTTTTTGGAAAAGATCCGGTATGGATTAATCAAGAGGGTTGGCGACTCATGTTCCTTTCTGCATCATATGTAGCTGCGGCATTTGGACTCCTTTTATTCTTTGTTCCCGAAACGCCGAGATATTTGGCTATAAATAACCAAGATGAAAAAGCATTGAATATTTTAAGTAAAATTAATGGAAGTATAAAAGCATCCAAAATTCTTGCAGAGATAAAAGAAACAGTAAACGAAAAAGTTGAAAAAGTATTGAGCTATGGTTGGAAAATATTAATTATAGGCATCTTACTTTCGGTATTTCAACAAATAGTAGGCATTAATGTGGTGTTATATTACGCACCAACTATATTTAAAAGCTTAGGATTTGGAAACGATGCGGCTATGTGGCAAACTGTAATTATGGGTATAGTAAACATTCTTTTTACTTTAGTGGCCATTTTTACTGTAGACAAATTTGGAAGAAAACCTTTATTAATTATTGGTTCAATAGGTATGGCAATAGGCATGTTTGCAATAGGTATATTAGCCTATTTAGAAATTATTGGAACCAGCACGCTTATTTTTATTATTATTTATTCTGCATCGTTTATGATGTCGTGGGGACCTATTTGTTGGGTGCTTATTTCTGAAATATTTCCGAATACAATACGTGGAAAAGCTGTAGCAATAGCCGTTGCGGCACAATGGATTGCAAACTTTGTTGTTTCATCTACTTTTCCTTCTCTCGAGGCTTTCAGCATAACATTTACCTATATACTTTACGGAATCATGTCGGTACTATCTGCTCTATTCGTTTGGAAGATGGTTCCTGAAACAAAAGGAAAAACACTAGAAGAAATAGAAAAAACATGGAGATGAACTTAGATTAGTATCGGTGGCAATGCCGATACTAATTTACATAGGAATTAAATTTATATTACATCCTGTTTCATCCATAAAATCTTCAACCTCATCTAGCATATCTGGATCATCTTTACGATAATACCAATTCACATCAACGTTACCGCCTTTATCTTTGTGCTCTTTTAGTTTATCTAAAATACCCAAAACTACTCGAGAGGTGCTGGTATTAAAATAGATAAGCTTAAAATTAAAAACAAGTTTTTTGCCTGTTGCAAAATAAGAATCAAGCCAATCTAGAGGAGCTCTATAGAACAAATAGGTTTCCTCCATGTATGACTCACCCGAAATCTCACAAATTCCTGTTCCCGCATCAAACATAATGGTGGGAAAATACGGCGCATCGGGTACTGGTGGGACAATTAAATTTTCCATATTTATAATTTGTTTACCATTACTACTATTGAATATTTATATAATCCTTTGCCTTTCTCAACAATACTATAATTTATTTTATTTCCTGTTAATAAAGCAATCTGTATCATTCCAATATGTCCAGCACTATCGTGCAGTGGTTGACGCAACCGTTTAACTGATCTTAGTTTTCGTATTTCAACCGTACTTAATCCCTTTATTTCATGCATACTTTCCTCTAATCTTCGATATTGCATCTCAGTTATAATATTAGAAGCCATCATAGTGAAACAATCTTCTTCATCTGATAACGAAAACATCCCTACTCCAGATAATCCAGTTGAATCTACCCTTGATTTAACGGCAGAATAATAATTGATATTTTGAGCCACTTCCAAAAATATTTTATAAATCCTATTCTTAACTACAATGTTTGCATCAACCATTTCCTTTATATAGTTACTTAAAGTAACCAATATATGGATACAAAAAGGTCCTTTATAGTGCAGTAAGCATTCGTTATCAAGAAAATCTTTTGCCATATGATTACATCAATTTAATTCCCATAACAGTAATATCATCACGCTGCTCTTCCCTTTTAACAAATAAAGAGTATTCTTTCCATAAACTATCTCCTATTTCTTCAATCGGTTGGTCCGCAAACTTTTTCAATAAGTCGGTGAATTTAGGGGTACCAAATCGCTTTCTATCCGGACCATTCTGATCAATCATTCCATCTGTTGATAGAATCAACATATCTCCCGATTGCATTTCTAATTGCTGATCGGTAAACGCTACTTTGGATTTCAAAGCAGAACGTCCGCCTATAGAACAAGAATCGCCTTCAACAATATCAAAGTGTCGGGACGCTTGCAAATAAAAATACAAGGGACGCTTAGCTCCAGAAAAAACAACATGATATGCATCTTCCAACTTTTCTACCCTACACAAACATACATCCATTCCATCATTATTATCTGTTGTTTCCTGCTTTAATGCCTTACTAAGAGTTAAACTCAGCTGTTGTAAAATTGCTGCAGGAGATTGCACTTTGTTAATTATTATGATCTCTGAAAGCAGTCGGCTACCAATCATTGACATAAATGATCCAGGAACACCATGGCCTGTGCAATCAACTACCGCAATATAAAATGCATTTGATCCTGATGGGCATGGAGAAAACCAATAAAAATCGCCCGAGACAATATCTTTTGGATTATAAATTATAAATGAATGGAAACATTGATCCATAACGGACTTTAACGGCAGTATCGTATTCTGAATACTTCTCGCATAAGAAATACTATCTGTAATATTTTTATGTTGCCTATCTAACTTTGACTTCTGTAATGTAATCTCGGCATTCTGAGCTTCAATTTGAATATTTTTTGATTTAAGAATTTTATTATGCTTTATCTTCAATAAAAACAAATAAACCAACAGTATTATGAATATAGATAAGATAGATATTGAATAGGTTAAAACATCCCTAATTCTTTTTTCATACGATATTTGAGCCTCCTTTTCGCGAATCTGAGCGTTTCTTAATTCAAGCGTTATTTCTTGTTCGCGTGCAATTCGATTGGCTAAAACCAATGAGTCTTCTGTTTGCCTAAGTACTTGAGTAGTTTCTTTCAAAGCACCATCAGATTGCTCTTTCTGTTGGTTAGCAATTGCTACCTCCATTCCTGCTTGCTGCTTCACGCCCTCCATTTCCATTTCCTTCAACTTTTTATCAACGGCATTATATTTCTCATAATATGTAAATGCCATAGTTGAATTATTACTTCTTTCATGACTTTCGGCGAGTGAAGCAAATACTTTACGCAAAAGTTTCAGATCATTATTTTCGTTTGCAAGTAATTCTGCTTTGTTTAAATATTCAATGCTTTCTGAATAACGGTTTTGTAATTGTAAGGTCATACCGGTATTGTATGAGGCCGATAAAGTTTCCTGTTTATCGCGCAGTATAGTATATAATTCAAGGGCTTTTTTAAATGACGAAAGCGCATTTATGTAATCTTCAATATCTGAGTATAACAATCCTAAATTATTGTAAACAGAAGCCAAGGATTTTTTATTATTCTGCTTACCACTTAAATCCACAACTTTATTAAAACATTCAATCGCTTTTGAAGTAGAACCTTTATTCCAATAATTAAATGCTGCTTTATTGAAATAATCAATCGCTTTAACTTCATCTTTCTGCTCTAGCATTTTTATTGCCATGGCTTCATGCTCATTTTGGTCCTGAGCAAAAACTAACAAAGAAAAGAGAATACACAAAATCGACAAAAATAAATCTTTCATATCTTTAGTTTATAATCTGACGCCTAATACAAGAACATCATCTACCTGCTCATTTCGTCCCTTCCATTCTGTAAATTCTTTATTGATCCTATATTCCTGTACTTTTGTATTTTCATCTGATATTCCAATCAAATACTCCTGAAATCGTTTATATCGATATTTTTGCTCCGCTTCCCCTCCAAACTGATCAGCGAATCCATCAGAAAACATATACAACATAGAACCTTCCTCATAATCAAAAATAAAATTAGAAAATGGAACTTCTGAATTACTATGAATACCAATAGGCATCCTGTCAGGTTTAAATATAGTTATTTTTTTGTTCAAATCAACAATATATACCGGATTATTTGCTCCTGAATATTGAACTATTTTTTCTTTTTTATTAATGATACATATTGCTATGTCCATCCCATCAGCAGCTTCGCCTTCAGTACCTTGTTGTTGCATTAGTTTCATCATCCGGGATCTTAAAAGATTCAATACATCTGCTGCATTAAAAAAACCTTCTCTATTAATAACTTCATGTAAGAAAGCCATTCCAGCCATAGTAAGAATAGCTCCTGAAATTCCGTGCCCAGTACAATCAGCAGCAGCCAAAACAATTTCGTCATTTTTTTCCGATATCCAGTAAAAATCGCCGCTAACAATGCTTTTTGGTTTGTAATAAATAAAGCATTCTTTCAATAATTGATTGATTAAATCGGGAGTAGGCATGGTAGCATTTTGTATTCGCCTGGCATACAAAACATCGTCGAGCATTTCTTTACGTTGAGTTTCAATCGTTTTAATTTTCCCAATATTTTCTTCAATACTATATTTCAATTCATAATTCTTACTTTTTAATTTATTAACAAACTCAATCAATCTAACCGATGCTCTTACTCTTTGTTCCAATTCATATTCATCAAAAGGCTTCATTAAAAAGTCATCGGCTCCAGCATCCATGGCTCCTTCCAATAACTCAGGCAATGTCATAACTACAATAGGTATGTTTTTAGCTACAGGGTGCAGTTTTAATTGCTTAATTACCTCACATCCATTCATATCAGGTAGTATCAAATCTAAAAAAACGATATCAGGCAATTCTTCTGTACACTTCGCATAAGTTTCTTCACCTGTAACAGCCAGTATCAATTCAAATCTCCTACGTAATTTGTAAAATGCCGCCCTTATAGCATCGCAATTCTCATGCCTGTCATCTGCTATTAGTATTTTAAATATTTCATTCGATACGTTAACCATTACTATTTCTCTGAAATAAAAAACGATATTTTAGACATTGATTTGTTTCCTAATTTATCATGCGACATTACTTCAACCTCATAATAACCTGTATTTAAAAACTCTTTAATCTGCCCTAAATAAGGCTTATGCGGTTTTTTGTTTACAGAATAGGTCATGTTATCATAACCAACAACAGCATCGGTTGCCGATAAAAACAATACCATATGAGAAGGATAAACATCATACACTAATGAATCAGAAGTCAGTTTTCCTTTTGGAGGTAAACTAAATACATGGCTTATTTCTGGGCCTTGGTTATCTACAATAACTTTAAATGTTGATGTATTAACATTATCTACCTGATCGTATGCGTAATATTTTATTTCATTCAAACCTTCGGGCGATATTGTAAATGGTGCTGTATATGAATCAATACTTCCTCCGCTCAGCTGATATTCTATCTTAGCCAATCCAGATTCACCATCTTTACCAGATAAAATGATGCGGGTTTTTTCATTGATCAGAATTGAATCGCCCATATAAAAAACCGGACCAGAAAAACTATAGGATAAGGTTGGACCTGATAAATCAATATAAGGTATGTTCTTTAATGCAGATGCTCCAGCATTAACAATACTTTTATTATTAACATTATCTATGGCGTAGGATGAAATTTTTAAATTGCCTTTCAATTCAGATAAAGTAACCGGCTTCTCATAAAGTTTATACTCACTATTATTTATTGAATAATAAATACTTTTTACACCCGACTTATTATCAAACGAAGTTAATTTCAATTTCGATACACCCGAAGCGTATTCACGTCCACCTGCCATGAACGATTTACCAACAATTTCCTCTATAATAGACGGAGGGGTATAATCGGCATAAAATGCATACTCTTTAACTTCTTCCTTATTGCCTATTTGATCAACCGAATAATACTCCAAAGTGTGATCGCCTTGAATGAATGAAGAAACTGAAATTGGAGCAATATAAGGTTTAAAAATACCTGCATCTATGCGGTAAAATATTTTCGACAAACCTGCTATTTCATCATTGGCTGCTAATTTGATCTTTGTTCGAACAGAATGGTTACTTTCATGCGCATCGCCTACAACTTCTAATTCTGTATCCGGCGCTGTTCTATCAACAAAAATTTCTAGAACTCTTAAAACCTCCATATTACCAACATAATCTACTGCAAAATATTTAATCGTATACTTTATTTCATTTGCAAGCAAAATAGGGGCTGAGTATAATGTAAATGCTGCTTCATTAATGGAATAATATATTTGCTTCACTCCTGAAACAGCATCTGTTGATATCAAAGAAACGAATGAAGAATCACCAACATAATAAACAGACTGCTTGCGCATTTGCTTTGATGCGGTAATTTTATAATTTGTTATTGGGGACATACCATCAGCATAAATTTCAAACATTACATCCATCAATGGATAAACTGTTTGCTTGGTAATGGTATCAACTGCACTGGGCGATCTAAAAGAATTATATCCTTCTGCATCAAGGTACATTGGATTAGCATATTTGGGAGTCGATTCGCTTTTCAATAAATAATTGGTAGCGGTATCATCGGGACTGGTTGAAATTTTAAAATAAATAGGAAGTTTTTTATTTACATAAAGTTTACCATTTGGGGCTGTATAGACTATTGGCTTTATTATGGGTAAACTCTGGCTTTTTAAAACAAAAGATACTCCTGCAAGGAAAACTACAATATAAATCAGTTTCTTCATACATTCGATATTTATCCCTTAATACGAAACCAACATCATTAAGTTGCATGAGTTTAGATGATTTATATCATCAAATTAACTGATCCAATCGTCTAAAAGATAGGGATTCGATTCCAGCCCATTGCCTATTACGATTAAGGCAGGAGAAGAGTTATAAATAGATTGAAATGTATCTTTGGTGCGAATTCCGCCCCCTACAATGATAGGACATTGGATGCAATTCTTTGCTTTCTCTATCAATAATGCATTAACAGCCGCATCAGCCCCACTACCGCATTCAAGATAAATAAGCTTTAAACCAAGTTGTTCACCCGCCATTGCAGTAGCAAGAATTAGATCTTCTTTTCCTGCTGGAATGGGCATGGTTTGAGATATATACTCAACTGAAGTTGTTTTACCATTACCTATCAAGATATAACCTGTAGGCAATACTTCAATTTCCATCTCCTTTATATATGGCGCAGCAATAACATGATTACCAATCAATAAATCAGCATTGCGACCAGAAATTAAACTCAATAATAACATAGCGTCGGCTTTAGCCGATAACTGAAGCAAACTTCCGGGAAATAAAATAACCGGCTTTTGAGTATGCATTTTAACAAAATCAATAAAATCATCCAGTGGTCTGCTCACCAAGCTTCCGCCCACTAATATAAAATCAACATGATGCTTATCAGCTTGTGATAATACTAATTTAATAGCATTTTCATCGAGATACATCGCAGGATCCAATAAAAATGCTAGAGAGGTTTTCTTGCTACACTGTATTTGCTCCAATATCTTCATACACTAAATGCTATTTGATTGTCCAGGCAATAACATAATCCTCATATTTTTGATACCGTACAACAAAATTCTCTTTTCCAAATTTATTGTCGACTATAGCATTAAAACAGCCTGCATTAGATGGATCAAAGGCTTCAATAATAATATTATACTTAAAATTAATATCTTGTTTGTCACATATCTTATAAAGCGCTTCTTTAGCGCACCAATATATATACAAATGATACAATCTCATATCGGGATCTGTTGTCACATATTCGTTATCATTCATAAACTTATGCGAGACCCTATCTATTTTATTAGACAAATGCTCCAAATCAATTCCAAGCTTATGCTTTTTACTGAACATAACTGATGTAAGTTTCACTGAATGCGAAATGGAAATATTATAAGAAGCATCACTCAAAAAAGGCTTTCTAAATTCATTATATACAATGCTTACGTCTCGCTTTAAAACCTGCGAAACGATTGCTCGCACGCTAAGCCATTCTAACCTGCGCTCGTAACTCTGAAAATTTTGTACTATTTCTAGCTCCTCTTCAGATAATTTAACCATAGCAGCCAATTCATCATATCCTTCGGTTATCTCCCACATCCCCAAAAGGCATCCATCACTAATATAATCGTTAAAAACAATGGCCATGATTATTTATTATTCCATTTTATACTTTCCATCAATACCAAAACATCTTCTTTTATAAAACTAACTAATGGTGCTAAAGAATCCTTATTAGGATGCGCATCAAAATATAAAGAGCCTCTAATAAAATGACGAACACTGTCTGTAACAAAAAACTGTACAGCCGATGCGGTATTTCCCTCAATTTCATACATAATGCCATAAACATTATCCTCTTCGTTTTGAAACACACGCTCTTTTATGGCATCAGCTTTGATGGTGTGCTTGTATGCAAATGTTCTACTATCTTCTATAAGTGAAGAAAGATTGTCCTTGATTTTCTTATAGGAAAAATATACTTTTCCATTTTGGGCAGGAAATACTATATTTAACCAATAAGGCTCTGAATTTGGCGATGAATCTTTATTAACTAAGGCATAAACCGGATAATTAAAAGTAAAAGGATAATTCATATCAAAAGTAAGGTAATTTTTCTCCGGTAGATCAAATCTGACATAGGCTTTAGGCTTAGGATAATAATCATCACTACAGGAATTAAAGGAGAAACTAAAAAATATTAAAACTAAATAAATCTTACTTCTCATTAGCGATACCATTAATAATAACTCTTATTTGTTTAATTCTTCTTTTGTCAACCGACTCAACAATAAAACGGAAACCCTCAAAATCAATTTTTTCACTTTTATGAGGTATTTCTCCTCGCATTTCCAATATCAATCCGGCCAACGTGTCGGCGTCGCCACGCTTGCTTTCAAAGATATCTTCGTCAGTTTCGGTTATTCTCGCAAAATCATGAAGCAACACCTTGCCTTCAAAAAGATATTCTTTTTCTGATAATTTAGTAAATATGGGCTCTTCTGAATCCGATTCATCCGAAATTTCACCTACTATTTCCTCCAGAATATCCTCCATGGTAACAACGCCCTGCAAGCCTCCATATTCATCAACAACAAGGGCCATATGATTTTTATTATTCTGGAATCTTCGTAACAATTCATTAATCCTTTTTGTTTCGGGTACAAATATTGCAGGTTTTACAAGGCTCTGCCACTTAAAATCACGGTTTTCAATATATAATAATAAATCTTTTATGATTAGCACTCCTTTTATTTCATCAATAGTGTTCTCAAATACGGGGATGCGGGAATAACCAGACTCAACAATTACAGATAACACCTTATTAAATGTATCCTTAACTGAAACCGCAACCAAATCAATACGAGGAGTCATAATATCTTTTACCTCTATATTACCAAAAGTGGCAGCTCCTTTTAAAATGCTTTTCTCATCTGTAATTTCACGCTCCGTTAAATCAATAGCGGCACTAATGTCATCCATGGTAATATCTTGTTTAACAATCATTACTTTATTAACCAGAGCGCCCGACTTAATTAATAAATAGCTAATAGGGTAAAAAAGAACCGACAAGTAATAAATGGGTAAGGCCATATAAACTGCAACCTTTTGATTATATTCTGATGCCAAAACTTTGGGTAAAATTTCTCCAAAAAATAATATAAAAGATGTGATCAAAATCACTTGGACAATAAACTCAACGTAAGGTGAAGGGAAATAAATATAAACTGTTGACAGATAAGTGGAAATAACAATAATGGCTACATTAACAAAATTGTTAGAAATCAGAATTGTAGATAATAACAGATCGGGCTTATGAAGCAATCTTTCCAGAATTTTCTGTGATTTTCCACTTTTTTGTACTAATTGGCTTCTAAATGCACCGGAAAGCGAAAACATTGCTACTTCACTTGCAGATATAGCAGCAGAACAAAACAGCAATAGGAATAATAAAATCAAGCCAAGAATTAACTCAACGTCCATGGGGTAATAAATTATTGTTTGTTATCAAAAAGGTAAGTCATCACTACTTTCCATTTGAACCGGCGGATATTCTTCTATTGATTTTTCTTGTTGGCTTGATTCCTGATGATCAGATTCTGGTCGTTTTCCTAACATTTGCATAGTATCTACAACTATATCCATGGCCTTACGCTGAATTTTATCTTTATCTTCATAAGTACGGGTGCGAATTTTTCCTTCAATATATAATTGCATGCCTTTCTTTACATATTTTTCTGCTACCTCAGCCAATCCCCTCCATACAACAATGTTATGCCACTCAGTAGTAACAACTTTTTCTCCATTTTTTTTATAAACTTCGCTGGTGGCCAGCGTAAACTTTGCCACAGCTACCCCTCCTTCAAGATATCTAACCTCAGGGTCGCGTCCTACATTACCTAATAATATCACTTTATTAACTGACATTTCTAATAAATTTATTAAGAAACAAATATAAGTAATTATTATGCTTGAAAGAACAAAAAATTGTCAACATTTAAAACATGCATCTATATTTATATAAAATGTAGTTCAATTAAAATTTTGAGATTTTTCGCTGAGACTTCAAAATGACGATATTAACAAATATATTTCCTGCTTAATCTATAAAACCTGACTCCTTGACATAACGATCAATCAATCGGGGCAATGCATAATTACTGAGATCATTGCGGTTAATCCAAATAACCCCATCTATTGAGCATTGCCAACCAATGGGGAGCAACAAATGGATAAAACGTGCATTTATGAGTCTATGAGTAAGCTTATGTCGATATTCATCACTAATATATTGAATAGTAGCTTCATCAATATTTACGCTATGGGTAAAAAGACGAATAGCTTCATCAATATGTAAATCAGCTTTCGAAGATTCTATCATAGGAAATTCGTACAATCCTTTCCAAATATCATTCTCATTGCGCTTCCTAATTCCTATCTTACTTCCATGAATCATTATAAAGTAATAAAAAAAACGCTCTTGTACTTTTACCTTTGCATTTTTAACCGGAAACAGAGTAATAGTACCGTCATTATATGCAGAACAATGCATTTGAAGAGGACAATCAATGCAAGCAGGCATCTGAGGATGACAAACCAGCGCACCTAGCTCCATTAAAGCTTGATTATAAATTCCAGGTCGCGATTTGTCAATTATTTCTAACGATCTGTTAAAAAACAATTTATATGATGTATTAGTACCTATAGGTTCGGCAATAGAAAACAATCGCGACAAAACTCTGTAAATATTTCCGTCTACTGCTGGAACAGCTATGTTAAACGAAATAGAAGCAATAGCAGCAGCGGTATATTGCCCTATTCCTTTAAGTTTAATAATTTCATCATAGGTAGAAGGGAATACTCCTCCATAACTAGCAACAATTTGTTTGGCGGCATGATGCAGATTTCTAGCACGGGAATAGTAACCTAATCCTTGCCATAATTTCAAAACCTGATCTGAAGTAGCTGCAGCTAAACTATTAACATTAGGAAATGCTTCAATAAATCGATAATAATAAGAAATACCCTGATTTACTCGTGTTTGTTGCAAAATAATCTCCGAAATCCACACTTTATAAGGATCATCCACATCCCTCCAAGGCAAATCCCTTTTATTCATCCCATACCACTCAATCAATGCCTCTGTTGTCTTATTTATCTTCAATTGAATATTTTTTTCTGTAAAATGTAAAAATAATTCAATTGTTTATGCTGCTAATGATAAAAACATATATATTTGCAGTTCAAAATTTAAAAAATAGTATAAACAATTGATAATTAAAGATTTTAACAATGACTAAGGCAGATATTGTAAACGAGATTTCCAAAAATACTGGAATTGAAAAGGTAACCGTACAAAAAACTGTGGAAGCTTTTATGGAATCGATCAAAGATTCATTAGTAAAAGATAAGAACGTATATTTGAGAGGTTTTGGCAGCTTTATCACAAAAAAGAGGGCTAAAAAAACTGCAAGAAATATTTCAAAAAATACCACTATTATAATTCCGGAACATTTTATTCCTTCGTTCAAACCTGCAAAGTCATTTGCTGGAAAAGTAAAATCTAATGTAAAATAATTAAAAATATAGAAATCATGCCAAGCGGTAAAAAAAGAAAAAGACATAAAATGGCCACCCACAAACGTAAAAAACGTTTAAGAAAAAACAGGCACAAAAAGAAAAAATAGTTTACTTAAAATGAATTTAAACAATAAGCCTATTGAACTGGTAAGTTCCTTAGGTTTATTGTGTTTTTTGCTGTCTTGTTTGTAAAACAAATCTGATTTGTACGTGAGTAAAGAATTAATAATAGATGTTTCTACTACTGGCATAACCATAGCATTGCTTGAAGAAAAGCGTCTGGTTGAACTTCATAAAGAAAAAACTGATAGCCGGTTCTCAGTTGGAAATATATATCTGGGCAAGGTTAAAAAGATAATGCCTGGCTTAAATGCTGCATTCGTTGATGTAGGGTTTGAGAAAGATGCATTCTTGCACTATCAGGATTTAGGTCCTCAATATAATTCACTCAACAAATACCTTAAAAACTGTCTCACCCAAAAAGGCAGAGGAAACAGTATTAACCGTTTCAAAAACGAGCCTGATATTGACAAAAATGGTAAAATAAGTGATGTATTAGAAACAGGCCAGTCTATTATTGTTCAAATAACCAAGGAACCTATATCTACTAAGGGGCCGCGACTTACCTCTGAGATTTCATTGGCAGGAAGAAATATGGTAGTGATGCCTTTTTATGATAAAGTTTCTATAAGCCAAAAAATACAAGAGCATTCCGAAAGAGATCGTTTGAGGACAATGTTGCAAGGCATTAAACCCAAAAATTACGGTATTATCGTAAGAACGGTTGCCGAAAAACGGAAAACCGGAGTATTCGATAGCGAATTGCGCAGTTTGGTAAAAAAATGGGAAAGCACTCTTGACAATATTAAAGATGGCAAAACACCTCGACTCATCCTTAGCGAAATAGACAGGGTTTCAACACTATTGCGCGATCTCTTCAATGATTCTTTTACCAATATTATTGTTAATGATGAATTAGTTTGTCAGGAAATTAAGGATTATCTTTCTTTGCACGCCCCTGATAAAGAGAAAATTGTTAAATTTTATGATGCAGATGCTCCCTTATATGAATTTTTAGGGATAGATAAGCAAATTAAAGCGCTGTTCGGAAAAGTTATTTCTGTCAGAACTGGCGCATATCTTATAATTGAGCATACCGAAGCTATGCATACCATTGATGTTAATAGCGGCAATAAATCTAAATCATCTAAAGATCAGGAATCAAATGCATTGGACACCAACCTTGCAGCCTGTACTGAAATAGCCCGACAGCTCAGATTGAGAGATATGGGAGGTATTATATGTGTTGACTTTATTGATATGCAACTGGGTGAAAACAAGCATAAGGTTTTTGAAAAACTTAAAGAAGCCATGCTTACTGACAGGGCAAAGCATAATATACTGCCCTTAAGTAAATTTGGAATTATGCAAATTACCAGGCAAAGAGTTAGACCCGAGATGAATATTAATACAATGGAGAAATGTCCTGCCTGCAAGGGATCGGGAGAAATATCGCCTTCTATTTTATTTGTAGATGAAATTGAATTAAAAATTCCGGCAATAATAAGCAAGTTGGGGTCTGATTTCACTTTAAAAGTGCATCCCTATATTAAGTCACATATCACCAAAGGTGGATTATTCTCAATCAGAATGAAGTGGTTCCTTAAATTTAAGAAATTTATCAGCATTAAAGAATCACAGTCTTTTCATTTTACTGAGTACTATTTTGTTGATGGTAAAGGAGAAGCACAAAAAGTCTAAATTACTTTTTCTGGAATATAACCTGCTCGATAGGTCCATTTACATCAACTTCTCCAGATCCTGATACATATACAAGCCCTGATCCCGAAATAAATATATCAAGCTTATTATAGTATGTTAAGGAGATATTTCCAGAACGAGTAACCGAAGCGGAAGTGTAAATTTCTGATAACATTGGACCAGCAGTAATAGGACCTAATCCTTTATTGATATAACTTGCATTCTCTGTAATTCCCTGCACCGAAACAGAACCAGAACCCTCATTAACTATATCCAGATCAAGCAAATCCAATTTTTTCATATTTACACTGCCTGAATTATAATTATTAATTTTTAATGATGTTGAAATCCAAGGATTATCGGAATAAACATGACCCGATTCTTCATTGGTTATCGTTCCTATATATTTTGCCCTAACATATACTTTCACTGGCTGACGAACTTTATAACAATGATCGTCATCTTGTGTAATATACAAAACATTGCGCACAACACTGGTTCTGATATAAGGTATGATATTATCATCGCCGGCCACTGCAACTTCATGCAATGAATCTAAATCAAGAATTAACTCGTAATTGGTGCTATTTACCACAGTTTCAAAACCAGCTACCGAAGGTCCAAAACGGACTTCCTCTACTAAAATATCACTGCCTTTAATACACTTTTTACAGGATATTTGGGTAAATCCTGCTCCTAACACTAGTAACACGAGTAAGGAAGATCTAATGATTGTTTTCATACACACAATTTATAAATGAAACTACAATACTTTAACGCAAATATAAAAAGGCTGTTTCAAAATTCGTGCCTAATTAAAGTTTTATTTTTATCTCAACTCATTATTCTGTTTTATCAAATGTTAACTCTGCAGGACAAAGAATTGAAATTTTTAAAGCGGAAAGAATCATTTGATACTCCTTTTTTAACAATAAAAACAGCAAACCGGTAAACGCGAGTATGAATAATAAAGTAACAAAAAAAACATTCTTTGAAAATATAATAAGAACGAGACTTGTAATAAAAATAGAAGCATATACTAAAATTGCAAATACAAACTTGTACGTACTTATGAATTGTGAATCGTTGGACTGATGCGACAATTTGCGTATAAGATAATACGGAAAAGCGTGCAATATAAAAGCACTTAAATACACAGGGAATAATAACAATAGAAATAAATTTTTATAAGAAAATAATGGAAATAAGTAGGCCTCACTTGAGATATTATTGGCGTTCAAAAACACAAGCAGCTTATGTGTTTTATCTATAAGCTGAATAGTGTGAATATCGGCATTCTTCAGTTTACTCTCAATATCTGAAATTCTATCTTGAGCTAATCTAAACCTATCAACATGCGAAATACGAGATAAAGAAAATTCGGAAAGAAAGAGAATTTCATGATAATAAGATGTATTTTCAATATGCAACATTTCATTTTTCATTTTTACGGCCAAATCTTCCTTTAACCTATTGAATAAACACGGTAACTGCTCATTATGAGCTAGTTGTTCCTTTACATTTATTGGATCGCCAAATCGCACCAATAATGAAGAACGGGAATAATAATAATTAGAATAGTCAATACCTACCGGTACAATAAATAATTCTTTTTCATTATCCAATTCATGAACCGCCTCCACCGCCAATCTAAAAATCCCTTTTAGCAATGGGCGCAGTCGTTTGTCGGGTGCATGATTTCCTTCCGGCATTATTCCAATGGAATAACTATTTTTTAATAGTGTACTTGCCATGCGGAATTGTTGCTCATTTTGTTTTAATTCACCATAACCATCTCTTACGCGATAAATGGGATAAACACGAAAAAAATGCAATAAAAAACAAACTATTTTATTTTTAAAAATGTCGGCACGCGCAAAAAAACATACGGGAATATCAGCAGCGTAAATAACCGCAAGAGCGTCCATTAAAGCATTTTGATGATTAGGGGAAAATATGATGGCAGCATTTTTAGGTAATTTTTCTTTACCTACTACTTGAAATGACTTGTAGAAAAGTCTGAAAAAAACAAACACAATTGATTTTAATACAACAAACATGTTCTACAAAAAATAAGCTTTGCTTATACTAAAAGTGCGCGAATATCTGAAGCGATGCGCTCCATTTCATCTGCTGGTATTTTCAATTTAGGATTAGAAAAATTAACATCTCCTACCCCATTAATTGGTATTAAATGAATGTGGGTATGTGGCACTTCAATTCCAATAACAGCAACGCCAATTCGTTTGCATGGAACTGCAATTTTAATGGCATGCGCTATTTTTTTCGAAAAAACCATTAAACCGGCAAGCATTTGATCATCGAGATTAAATATATAATCTACTTCCAATTTAGGCACTACAAGAACATGACCTTTAGCTAGAGGACTTATATCTAGAAATGCAAAATACTTATCGTCTTCAGCAATTTTATAACAAGGAATTTCACCATTGATTATTTTTGAAAATATTGTAGCCATAAGCCTAGGGAAAAACTAAATACTAATTTCAATTATTTCAAAAGTCATTTTACCAGAAGGGACAGTGACATCAACTGATTCCCCCTTTTTCTTTCCTAGCAATGCTTTAGCAATAGGCGTACCAATAGATAGCTTACCTTCTTTCAAATTGGCCTCACTCTCAGACACTATAAGATATTCATGTAATGCCTTATTTGATTTATTGCGTATTTTAACACGGGTCATTAACTGAACCTTTGAGTTATTAAGTCTAGATTCATCAATAATGCGGGAACTAGCAACAATAGCTTCAAGCTTCGAAATTTTCAGCTCTAAAAGTCCCTGAGCTTCTTTAGCGGCGTCATATTCCGCATTTTCAGATAAATCGCCTTTATCTCGAGCTTCAGCAATTTGCCTTGAAATAGAAGGCCTTTCAATCGTTACCAAATGATCTAATTCAGCTTTTAACTTAGCCAAACCTTCTTCAGTGATGTAAGAAATAGCAGACATTTCTGTTCCTCCTTTTAAAAATTTAATTACTATTAGAAAACAAAAGAGAATCCCGCAAAACTGAGGAATCCTCTTAATTTGAAAATCTTATATTAATAAATTCGGGGTGCAACTTTTAGTTACGCCCCGAACCATTTTTATTAACAAAACAAAGATAAGTCAAAAAAAATTAAAAATCAAGTATTTTAAGCTTTTTAAACAAAATCCTTTTTAGCGCTTCATAATTTTTAAATTGCTCTCTATCAATTTATTTAATGTGGCAACAGAAGTATGGGTTCTTAATCCATCCTGAGGGGTATTTAAACAATAATCTGTTAGTTTTTCTACAGTACTTACCGCGAGATGCATGCGGGTATCAGAAGACGCAAAATATATCAGTACTTCACCATTAGGTTTTTCAATCCATCCATTAGTAAACAATACATTAGAAACATCGCCAATTCGCTCTTCACCTTCAGGAGCCATAAAAAATCCACCCGGAGATGCAATTACCTTCCAAGGTTCTTTTAAATCGGTCATAAACATATACAACACATAACGCAAACCGGCAGCACATCCTCTAACCCCATGGGCAAGATTCAACCATCCCTTAGGAGTTTTAATTGGAGCGGGACCCTGACCGTTTTTAACTTCTTTGATTGTGTGATATAGACGATGGTCTATAATGGTTTCTTCTTTTACGTCAGCATTTTCCATTGAATCAATCAATGCCCAACCAATTCCACCTCCAGAACCAGTATCAATAAAGCCATCTTGAGGACGGGTGTATAAGGCATATTTACCATTAACAAACTCAGGATGTAACACAACATTTCGTTGCTGACTCTTGGTTTTTAAATCGGGTAAACGTTGCCAAGTTTTTAAATCTTTGGTGCGCACAATCCCAGCTTTTGCAACTGCCGAAGATAAATCACCTGCTGCAGCGGCAGTATCCTTTCTTTCAGAACAAAAAACACCATAAATCCATCCGTCTTCATGTTTCGTAAGACGCATGTCATAAACATTTGTTTCAGTAGGCTCGGTATCTGGTAAAGTAATTGGATAATCCCAAAACCTCCATCTATCAATACCATTAGGACTTTCAGCGATTGCAAAAAAAGATTTTCTGTCCCAACCTTCTACTCGCACTACCAAATAGTATTTGCCATCTAATAATATAGCGCCAGAATTAAACGCAGCATTGGCTCCAATGCGTTGCATAAGATTTGGATTGGTATCGTAATTTAAATCGTACCTCCAATAAACAGGAATATGTTCATGGGTTAAAATAGGATTCACATAGCGATCATAAATCCCATTTTTACTCTCTTCTTTAAAATTGGGTTTATTTATAAAATCATCGTGTCTACTGAGTAAATACTCTACTCTTTTATCAAATTCTTGTTTGTTCATAATTATGTTAATTTATATTTCAAACCAAACAGTAAAAATTTAAAAACACAGGTGCTTACAATAAAAAAATCAATGTTTGCAAGCCACTTAGTTTGTTTTTAACCCTATTTATTATGTTGGGCGTAAAAGTAATGAAAAATAAACAAAAAAAAAATCAAGCCTTCTATAAAATTCAAACAAAAATATTTTGAAAAAGGAATAAGTGTTAGTATCTTTGCTTCGTGAAAAAGATTTTAAAGATTCTCTTCATAGGTTTTTTAGTTAGTTTAGTTTGATTGGGTCGTTGCTCTCGCATTCGACCCTTTCTTTTTATAACTCTTCCAGATCAATTTCAACAGAATCATTCACTTCCACTAATGTATCGTCAACGCATTTAAGCGTTCGGGCTGGGAATTTTTTGATCATTGTATAATTGTGGGTAGCAATAATAACTGCCCTACCCGTTTTGCTAAGCTGATCCAAGAGGCTGAATATTTCAGAAGAAGTTTCGGGATCAAGATTACCTGTTGGTTCATCGGCAAGTATTATTTCTGGATCGTTAAGTAACGATCGAGCAATCACAACTCTTTGCTGTTCTCCTCCCGATAATTGATGGGGCATTTTGTATCCTTTGGTTTCCAATCCAACTTTCTGTAATACCTCCATAATACGAGATTCAATAAGAGAGTTACTCTTCCAGCCAGTAGCTTTAAGAACAAATTCAAGATTATCATGCACTGAGCGATCGCCCAGCAATTGAAAGTCCTGAAAAACTACTCCCATTTTTCTTCTTAATAAAGGAACTGAAGATGATTTGATCTTTTTCAACTGATAACCTGCAACCATAGCATCCCCATTTTTAATGGGAAGTTCAGCTATCATGCTATTAATAAGGGTAGTTTTACCACTGCCTACCCTACCAATGAGATAAACCAATTCGCCCTTTGTTACAGAAAAACTAACATCTTTTAACACCAAATGATCCTTCTGGCAAATAGATACTTGATTGTATTCAATAATCACATCTAATGGCATATGCAAATTTTTATTTAATTAACAAATAGATGTTAATTACTTGCCCCAAATATACAATAGTTTTTAACAATTAATTCATACATTTACCGCAATTTAAAATAAAACCTGTATCAATGAAAAATTGGTTCTATTTATTACTATTAACTTTGCTAATGGGCTATACAATAAATGCCCAGCAGAACATTCATTTTAATCAAGATAATCAATACAGAGAAGCATTAGAACTGTTTCAAAAAGAAAAATACGGAAGTGCAAAAAAAATATTCACCGATTTGGTTTCCAGTAGTGATGCCACAAAATCAATACAGTTGACCTATTCAGAATATTACTTGGCACTATGCGCTATTTATTTATTCAATGAAGATGCTCCAATATTGGTGACACAATTTGAAAGAAATAATCCGGAATCTCCCCTAAAAGGGTATTTATCATTTGAAATGGCTAAATTCCACTACAACAAAAAAGAATATCAAAAAGCAGTTCAATATTTTAAGCAAACAGACATCAGTAAAATTACCAAGCAACAAAAACATGAATACTATTTTAAATTGGGGTATAGTTATTTTATATTAGATAGCACAGACATTGCTCGTTTAGCATTTTTTGAAATTAAAGATATTGAAACCCAATACACTTCACCCGCATTATATTATTATTCTCATATATTATATTCGCAAAAAAACTATGCCTCAGCAGCAGCAGGTTTCCTAAGATTAAAGAACGATGAAACATTTGGACATATAGTTCCATACTATATTACTCAATGCTTATTTTTTCAGGAAAAATATGATGAACTAATTGAATATGCAGAACCTATAATAGATTCGCTAAGTGACAGCAGGCAAGCAGAGATAGCAAAACTTATTGGAGAATCATATTACATGAAGGGTAAATATTCCTTGGCCATACCCTATTTAGAAAGATACCAAAAGAAGGGTAAAGAATTCGTACAACAAGATGCATACCAACTTGGCTATTGTTATTATTACACAAAAGAATTTGAAAAAGCCATTCCACTATTCGAAAAAGCATCTATGTCAAATACATCATTAGGACAAAATGCGCTCAATTTATTAGCGGATTGTTTTCTAAAGAAAGGAGATAAAAACAAAGCCAGAATGGCTTTTTCAGGAGCATCCAAAATGGAATATGATTTAACCATAAAAGAAAATGCTTTATTCAATCTAGCAATTGTTACTTACGAATTATCATATTCACCATTTAACGATGCTATAAAATCTTTTAACGAATATTTAACTTTATATCCCGCATCTCCTCGTTCTGATATTGCCTATAATTATTTGACGCAGGCATACATGATAACAAAAAACTATAAAGACGCCATAGCAACAATTGAAAAAATAAAAAATAAAGATAATAGTATTAAAAAGGCATATCAAAAAATTGCTTTTTTTAGGGGATTAGAATTGGTGAATGAAACCCGCTATCATGAAGCTTTGATTCATTTTGAAAAATCCATTCAATATAGCGATTTTGATCGTCAATATAAAACAAGATGTAAATTTTGGCTAGGAGAAGTTAATGCCAGACTAAACAATGATAAAGAGGCTGTATTACACTTAAATGAATTTATATTAATGCCAGGCGCTATCAGCACCGAAGAATTTAATACAGCTCATTACAGCCTAGGCTATCTCAATTTTAATATAAAGAATTATGCTGATGCAAATACTTGTTTTAGAAAGTTTATCTCCATAAATAAAGAAAATTACATATTACAATCCGATGCCTATAACCGATTGGGTGATGGTTACTTTATGAATAAAGAATACGAAGAAGCCATTAATAATTATAAAAAATCATATGAAATTGGGAAAAGCAACAAAGATTATGCTTTGTTTCAGCAGGCTTTTTCAATAGGTCTTCTCGGAAAACATGAAGAAAAAATCGTTTTATTAAACAAGCTCTTAACAGAAAACTCAACATCGTCTTACGCTGATGACGCCGTTTTTGAAACAGGAAGAAGTTCGTTTATCCTCAACAAAAACAGACAAGCTGAAATGAATTATCTAAAAGTAATTAAAGATTTCCCTAAAAGCAGTTATGTTTTAAAATCGTATGTTCAATTAGGCTTGTTATATTACAATGAAGATAGGAATGAGGAAGCATTAAAAGCATACAAATTTGTTGTAAAAGAATTCCCAGGTAGTCAGGAAGCCAGAAATTCTCTAATCGGAATTAAGAATATTTATGTTGAAATGGGCGATGTTGATTCATATATAGCCTTTACAGATGGACTAGGACAATATGCTAATGTTAGCTTATCTGAACAGGATTCATTAATGTACCAATCGGCTGAAAACTTGTACATGCAAGGAAATTGTAGCAAAGCACAGGAACAGTTTTCTAAATATATCGAAAAATTTTCAAATGGAGGATTTGTTATCAATTCTTATTTTTACAGAGGAGATTGCTATTCTCAAACCGGAAATTTAGAAAAGGCTGTAAGTGATTTTAATTATGTTATAGAACAATCAAGAAGTATATTCACAGAACAGGCATTGGTAGGTGCAGCAAAATTATCTTATAAGAATAAGAATTATCAAGCTGCCGTGAATTATTATGCGAGATTAGAAGAAAACGCTGAATTACCTGCCAATAAACTGGAAGCAAGAATGGGCTTATTAAGATGCTATTATGAATTGAAAGAATATAATAACATACCTGTAGTAGGTAAGCGGATTCTTTTTACGGATAAACTTCCTGTCGAATTGGAAAAAGAAGCAAGGATGACGATGGCCAAGTCTTATTATGAAGATAAGAGATTTATATTAGCTCTAGAAGAATTTAAAACGCTTTCCAATAATGTAGTCACTGTTGAAGGAGCAGAATCGAAGTACCGAATTGCTGAAATATATTTCAATCAGAACGATTTAGAAAAATCGGAAAAGGAGATTTTTGAATTCATTGATATGAATAGTCCACATCAGTTTTGGCTTGCAAAATCATTTTTATTGTTATCAGATATTTATACTATAAAAAAAGATGCTTTTCAAGCAAGTCAAACTTTAAAAAGCATTATAGATTATTATGACAATAAAACGGACGGTATTTATGACACCGCCAAACAAAAACTGGAGTCAATTAATGAAAAATCGGCAGATAAAAATATAGTACCCGCAGCAGAAGAAGTTGAATTAAAATTCTAAATATAGATGAAAATGAATTTGAAAATATTAAGCTCTTTTTTTATGGTTCTTTTTTCTCTACATGGACTTAATGCCCAAGAGCTAAAAAACAATGTAACCATTGTTACACCTTATGAGCCCACCATTACTGATGCCCGCAAAATCAATCTGATGCCTGAAATTAAAGACAGTAATTCGTTTCAACCCCGATTTGATTATGCTATAGAAAATAATAGACTGAATACAGCCTTTGAACCTAGAGAAATTAAAGCTGCTAAAATGACAGGAGAACCCTTAAACAAGCTTCAAAAAGGCTTTTTAAAACTGGGTATCGGAAATTATACCAGTCCACTTGCCCAAGTTTATTTCAACAATCTCCGATCTAAACAAACCAATTATGGCTTTTTTATAAACCATCATTCTACCAACGGAAAAATTAAACTTAATGATAACAATAAAGTTTTTGCTGGATATGCAGCTAATGAAGCCGGAATTTTCGGAAACCGTTTATGGAAAAATCATTCATTTTCGGGTAATACGGGAATTGAACACAAACGGGTAAACTATTATGGCTATAACACCGATTCTTTTCCGGGATTAAAACAGAACGAAGACAGTATAAAACAAAACTACATTGCACCATATGCCCGCTTTGATATTCGTTCAAACCAAACAGATAGCAATAAACTTCGTTATCATTTCAATGGTGGTTATGAATATTTTTCTGATTTGTATAAATGGGATAGTTTGCATAATTATGAGCATGCTATTCAATTAAAAGCTCATTTTTCTCAAAAAGTAAAAGAATTAGATATCCATTTGAAAACAGGCTTTGAGCATTACGAAAAGGGAAAATCCATTGACAGCTTTTCCAATACTATATTCTTTTTGCATCCTTACGTTGGAAAATCTACTGCAGATTGGAAATTTAATATAGGATTTAATTTTGTTTCAGACTTTTATAACAGCGAAAGCAAACCTCATTTTTATCCCGACATAAATTTTAGCTTCAAAGCCGTCGAGAATGTAATGACTTTATATGTTGGTCTGAATGGATTATTAGAAACCAATCAATATGGTAAAATAGCCCGTGAAAATCCATTTATCAAATCGAACCTGAATGTTTTACCCTCTAATCACAAATTGAATTTATATGGAGGTATCAGAGGCAATCTATTTAGCACAGCCGATTTTAATCTATCAGCACAATACTCTACTATCGAAAATCAATATTTTTTTGTGAACGACACCATTCAGCCTTTACAGAATCAATTTATTACTCTTTATGATGATATTGATTTAATAAGGTTAAATGGCGAAATAAGCTACCAATTAAACAATACCTTTAACTTTTTTTATAAGATAGTATATAGCGAATATAGCTTAATAAAACTATCCAAACCTTGGCATTTACCTGCACTGACTATGACAGGTACAGCAAAGTATAACTTGCGAAACAAAATTCTTGTTGGACTTGATATTTATTATATTGGCAAGAGATATGCTTTTAATAATTTATCTCTTAATAAAGAGATGGAGCTAAAACCCATTACGGATATTAATTTGAGTATGGAATACCGATATACCAAAATATTGTCTTTCTTTTTGCAATTTAATAATATGGCTGCCATGAAATACGAAACTTGGTATCGTTATCCAACGCAGCGCTTTCACATATTGGGGGGATTTACCTACTCTTTATAATCAACTGAAATTAAAAAGATTAGCAATATTAAAAATTTGTTAATAAATTATCGTTTTTATACCCTTAAAAGGGCTGTTATATTAACGGGAATTCTCTATATTTGCATATATATAAATTATTTGTAATAACTTGATATTCAATAAACAACAAAAATGAGCGATACAGAAAAAGAGATGAGCAGCGAAGAAGTAAAAAAAACGTCTAAATCAGATTATTCAGCAGATAGTATCCAGGTTCTTGAAGGTTTGGAAGCGGTACGAAAAAGACCCGCTATGTATATTGGAGACATAAGTGTAAAAGGCTTACATCATCTGGTATATGAAGTAGTAGACAACTCTATAGACGAAGCGTTAGCCGGTCATTGTCACAATATAGATGTATTTATCAATGAAGACAATTCCATCACCGTTAAAGATGATGGTCGCGGTATTCCAGTTGATTATCATGAAAAAGAAAAAAAATCGGCATTAGAAGTAGTTCTTACTGTATTGCATGCCGGGGGTAAATTTGACAAAGATAGCTACAAAGTTTCTGGTGGTTTGCATGGTGTTGGTGTATCATGTGTGAATGCACTTTCAACCTATTTAAAAGCAGAAATTCATCGCGATGGAAAAATATACCAACAAGAGTTTTGTATAGGAAAACCCCTTGGTCCAGTAAAAGAAATAGGTGTTACAGATAGAACAGGGACTACTATTACATTTAAACCTGATGGTTCTATTTTTACAACTACAGATTATAATTTTGAAATTCTTGAATCACGATTGCGTGAATTGTCATACCTTAACAAAGGGGTATATTTATCGTTAACTGACAAGAGACTAAAAGAAGATGAAGTAGCAGAAACAATTAACTTTCATTCAGAACTTGGATTGAAAGAATTTGTTTCTTATCTTGACTCTAACAGAGAAAAACTGATTGATGATATCATTTATGTTGATACAGAAAAATCAGGTGTGCCTGTTGAATTGGCCTTAAATTATAATACTTCATTCAATGAGAATGTATTTACCTATGTTAACAATATCAACACCATTGAAGGGGGTACTCACTTAGCCGGCTTCAGAAGAGGCTTAACGCGTACTTTAAAAGCATACGCAGAAAAATCGGGAATGTTGAGCAAATTAAAATTTGATATCAGCGGAGATGATTTTAGGGAAGGTTTAACAGCCGTTGTTTCTGTTAAAGTTGCAGAGCCTCAATTTGAAGGTCAAACAAAAACTAAATTAGGAAACAATGACGTGATGGGTGCGGTTGATCAAGCCGTAAGCGAATTTTTAGCTTATTACCTTGAAGAGAATCCGAAAGATGCTAAAACAATTGTGCAAAAAGTCATACTTGCCGCAACAGCAAGACATGCAGCTCGTAAAGCAAGAGAATTGGTTCAAAGAAAATCAGTTTTATCGGGTGCTGGGTTGCCAGGAAAATTAGCCGATTGTTCTGAAAAAGATCCTGCATCAACTGAAATATTTCTTGTAGAGGGTGATTCAGCAGGTGGTACCGCAAAGCAAGGCCGCGACAGAAATTTTCAGGCCATTTTACCCCTCAGAGGTAAAATTCTGAATGTGGAAAAATCAATGGAATACAAAATTTTTGAAAACGAAGAAATAAAAAATATCTTTACCGCCTTTGGTGTAAGTATGGGTACAGAAGAAGATTCAAAGGCCATCAACTTAAAAGGTTTAAGGTATCACAAAATAATTATCATGACCGATGCGGACGTTGATGGTAGTCACATTACCACATTGATCATGACCTTTTTCTTCCGCTATATGCAAGACATGATTAAAAACGGACATGTTTATATTGCTACGCCTCCATTGTACCTGGTAAAAAAAGGGAACAAAGAAATGTATTGCTGGAATGAGGAACAACGATTACAAGCAATTGAAGAATTAGGAAAAGGAAAAGGCGAATCTGTGCACGTACAGCGATACAAAGGTTTGGGAGAAATGAACGCAGAGCAATTATGGGATACTACAATGAATCCACAAAAAAGGACATTGAGACAAATCACCATTGAAAGCGCTGCTGAAGCGGATAGAATATTTTCAATGTTAATGGGCGATGAAGTTGCTCCAAGACGTGATTTCATTGAAAAACATGCTAAATATGCTAAAATTGATGTGTAAGCATATATAAATTTGATTATGGTGAAAAATAGTTTTCTCTTAATTATTCTAATGCTGATTGGCACTGCTAAGGGGCAGGACTCCATTCAGTTTTTAGAAATTAAACAAATGAAATGGGGATTGGATTATCAAATCTATTTAGATTTATCTAACGATTCAACCATTGCATTGCCCATTGAAAATTTATTTCATGCATTACCCATCGACAATCCTTCTGGTGTTCCGAGTTTTACTTTTTTTCCTGTTAGGCTTGATTCCAGTTATAGGTCTTACCTTAGAGAAAAATATGCAGATGTAAATGATTTCACCTTCGATCTTACCATTGACGAAAAAGAACCTATTACCCTGTGGGGAAACATATCACAGCAAGTAGGTGGCGGTTGGGTGCACTTTTTAAATTGTATTATGTACTCACTGGAATCGGGAGAACTTGACTTGAAATCACCGCTGATGGAAAGACCAAAAACCAAATGGAAGCCAAATCCTATAACCCTTTCATACAAAAGAACTAAAAATT
>JAIFLP010000019.1 GCA_020049015.1 Bacteroidota bacterium
TCTATAGCTTCTGTACTTATTTTCATTGGTAGGCAAAACCCCAATAAAAATTAGCGAAAAATATGGTTATAACATTGCGAAGTAGTTGAGAATTTTAGCAAGCATTCAGTAAAGTGTTATTAAATTTTCATTTCAGTAAGAATATCAAAAAAATCAAAAACTCTTCCTTATCCGCTGCGGGCTGTTTGAACGCAGCCTAAAGGCGGAGTGATGGTGGCTGAGCGGAGTCGAAGCCGTTCCCGCAGTGAAGCATTTTTCTTTGGTTCGTTTCTTTTTTTGCTAAAAAAGAAATGAACGACTTAATATAATGCAAAATGTAAATTTACAGAATTAAAATCAATTCTTATTATATCCCAAAACAATACAAATAACCATCTTCGGCGCCAATAAATAGTTTTTTACCTACAATGGCGGGAGTGGAATGAATGGGTGAACCGATATCATATTGGTATAGTTCAGTTCCTTTTTCTAAATCAAGAAAGTAAATACGACCATCACCAGAAGGAATAACTACTTTATTAGATGAAATGATGGGTGATGCGGTAATCTTGCCTCCCGTTTTATATACCCATACCAATGCTCCTGTTTTCTTGTCGAAACAATTTACCATTTTATTTTGCGTACACGCTATTATATATTTAGAACTTCCTGCAGGACTTGATATATAAGGACTATTGTCTTTTTTCTTCCAAAGAATTTTTTTGGTATTTAAATCTACACAGAAAAATTCCCCCTCATAATTTCCTGCATATGCACGCTGATTAGAAATTAGTACAGATGATGCTATATAAATTTCTAGAGGAATTGAGAACTTTGCGGTGCCTTGTTGTAAATTAACAGCATGAATATTTCCGTCGCAACCCCCAAATACTGCCATACCAGATGTAATGGCAGGTGTAACATTAACGTAGTTATTGGTTTCATATTTCCAAATCATTTTACCGCTAATTGCGTCTAAGCTGTATAAGTGATAATCATAACTACCAAAGAATACCCGCATTGATTTCTTATCTGGCAATAGAGCATAGTTAGCAGAATTTGAAATTTGCCCCCCCGATGTAAATTTCCATTTTTCTATGCCTGTTTTAACATCTAAAGCGTAAAATATACCTTCTAAATTTCCAAAGTAAACTGTATTATCTAAAAGGAGAGGAGCAGCTTCTACGGATGTAGCTGATTGATGTTTCCAAACCAATTTTCCTTTATCATCAATGCAATATACATTACCTGCATTGTTTCCAATAAATACCATTTTTCCATCGCTCACAGGAGAAGATTTTATTATTTCTCCGGTTTGAAATTTCCATAAAAGCTTAATAGGTGTTTGAATTTTTTGTTCTAAATGGGCTTCTAATGAGGCATTCCCCCTGTAGATATTCCATGAGCCTTTTTGTTGAGCAAAAAGAGAGCTGATTATGAAAAGAAATATATTCAGAAATATGGTTTTCATATAATTTTTGCTAAAGCACCAGTTGGACAAGATTCAATGCATTTTAGAGCTGTTGTTTTTAATGCATCTTCTAATTTAGCATTAAAGGGAACTTGAACCCTTACATTAAAACCGCGACCAATAAAGGTAAGTCCCAATGCATCCTTTTCGCTACTGGCTATATCTACACAAAGTCCGCATCGAATACATTTCTCTGCTTCATAAACAACAAATGAATGATCAAATTGTTTGGTCATTTCTTTTCTACTGCCGATATTATACGAATTTTGTTGCGCCGAGTATAAAGTACTATAATCTCGCAGTTTGCAAGCATCTTTTTTTCTGCAATCGCAATGCAGGCATCGTTTTGCTTCTTCAATGGCTTCTTGAATTGAGAAGCCTGTTAAGTGGTCAATTGAATTATTGCGATTGTTTGAAACGGATTCTTTTAAGTATTCTGGAAGTTCAGCTTTTGTTAGTTTGGCAAAGCGAGAATTGAATTGTTTTTTTTCTGTTTGTATGTTCGCTATAATATTCGCGAGCTGTTTTGCGTGAGCGGCAGTTCTAATTGCCATTTTTTGTTTTTTTACTACGCTACCACATGCATATATGTTAGAAACACTGGTTAAAAAGTTTTTCTCATTTATTACGATACCATTTTTGTCTACCTCTACTAACCAAGAGAAATCTTGCGTTGATACTCCTGTTGAAATGATCAAAGCAGAATATCTATTTTTAATTTTTTCTTCATAAAATGAGGGATTAAAATCTGAAGAGCAATAGAAGCTGGCGCCTAATTTTTTAATTCCTTCTATTTCAATATCAAGAATCCTTTTCGGAAGAATTTCTTCTGAAATATCATAACGCAGGGAGCCACCAATTTCTTTATTTTTTTCAAAAATATCGCATGAAAATCCGTATAGTTGCAGAAAGTATGCTAACGATAAACCCGCAACTCCTGAACCTATGATCGCAATTTTTTTACCATTTGGTTTTGTTTTAGGTTCTTCAAAATTAGAAAATTGAGCGGTACTTCTTTTCAATAAGCAGATTGAAACTGGAGCGTTTATTTGTTTTCTGCGACAAGCATTTTCACAAGGAGCTGGGCAGATATATCCCAAAATAAATGGAAGCGCAATATCATTTTTTACTATGCGAATGGCTTCTTCAAATTTATTTGCTCCTATGAGTCTGTTCATTAAAGGTATGTCCATGTGTGCGGGACAACTTAATTGACAGGGAGCTTCGCAATCTCCAACATGATCACTTAGTAGTAATTCGAGACTTTGTTTGCGCATATCGCGAATTTCATCATCTTCACTTATAATGTCCATTCCCTCATTCACTGGCATAGCACAAGACGGAAAAATACTCCCATTTTTTCGGTCTTTTACCACACATATCATGCACGATGGATGATTGGATTGTCCTTTTAAGTAGCACATGGACGGAATACTAAATCCTGCAGACCTAGCAGCTTCTAAAATTGTTGTTCCTGCTGGTACTTGAATAATTTTATCGTTAATTTTTAGTTCTACCATATTACTTAGTTATTACCGCATCAACTGGACAAATCTGTCGACAGGCATCGCATTGAATGCATTTTTCTGAATCAATAATATGTACTTCCTGTGGCATAAAACTAATGGCATCTACTGGACATTGTTGAACGCATTTGGTGCAACCTATGCAATCATTAGTAATAAAATATTCTATCATAGCTGTACATTTCCCTGTAGGACATTTGCCATTTATATGTGCTTCATATTCTTCTCTGAAATATTTTAAAGTGGAAAGAACTGGATTAGGAGCTGTTTTTCCCAATCCGCAAATGCTTCCTTTTTTTACTATTAGTGCAAGGTCTTCTAGTTTTTGCAAATCATTCATTTCTGCTTTTCCGGAACATATGTTGTCCATTATTTCTAACATTCTGGTAGTTCCTACCCTGCAAAATGTACAACGTCCGCATGACTGGTCTTGAGTAAATGATAAAAAATAGCGGGCAATATCTACCATGCAATCGGTTTCATCTAAAACTATTAATCCACCTGAACCCATCATGGCACCAGCTTGGGCTAAAGATTGATAATCAATTTCTGTATCTATTAGCGAAGCGGGAATGCAGCCGCCCGATGGACCACCAATTTGTATGGCTTTAAATTTCTTATTGTTTTGTATCCCCCCACCTATATCGAAAACAATTTTTTTGATGGAGATACCCATGGGTACTTCAATCAAACCGCCTCTATTTATTTTTCCAGCCAAAGCAAAAACTTTTGTGCCTTTGCTATTTTGAGTACCTATATTCTTAAAAGCATCTGCTCCTTTACTTATTATCCAAGGCACCAAAGCTAATGTTTCTACATTATTAATTAGAGTGGGTTTTTCATATAAGCCTGATTGTGCGGGGTAAGGAGGTCTTAATCGGGGCAATCCTCTTTTACCTTCTATGGATGCAATTAAAGCAGTTTCTTCGCCACAAACAAAAGCACCTGCGCCTTCAAAAATAGAGATATGAAATGAAAAATTCGAATTTAGTATATTATTTCCTAGCAATCCCGCATCGTAGCATTTATTAACGGCTTCCCTAATTCTTTTCACAGCTAATGGATATTCTGCTCTGATATAAAATATGCCTTCATTTGATCCAGCAGCAAAAGCAGCTATTGTAATTCCTTCAATAATGCGAAAAGGATATGATTCAAGCAACATCCTGTCCATAAAGGCACCAGGATCGCCTTCGTCACCATTGCAAATAACATATTTTTTATCTGCTTGGGCTTGACTAACAAATTTCCATTTTCGTCCGGTTTCAAATCCTGCGCCCCCTCTACCCCGCAAACCACTTTTGAGAATCTCTTCAATAATTTGGTCGGGATTCATTTTACGAAGGCAATGTAATAATGATTTGAAGCCACCAAATTGCTTATAGGTATTTAAATCTAAAGGATCCATTTCTCCTCTGTTCTCGGTTGCTATGCTTATTTGTCCGTCAAGAAAGGCAGCTAATGGCGTGTCTTTATCATTAGGATCATAGAAAGAAGTTGAAATAGGAATATCTCTTTCTAAAATTCTATCGAATGTGTCATAGAAGGAATTTTTTAAATGCTGTGTTATATTTGAAGAGCGAAAATGCTTTTTTATAATTTTGTTTACTTCGTCGGGTCTAATTTTTGCATAAAAAGCAGGTTTTTTTCCGGGTTTGTGAATTTCGAGCATGGGAACCTGATTGCACACCCCAACACAACCAACTTGTTTTACATCAACTTGAACTCGATTTCGCAATAGCGATGCTTCTAATTCTTTTTTTACCTCGGCACTTCCGCTGGCAACACAGCATGATCCCAAACCAATTCTGATTTCTCCGGCTTCTTTTTTAAGTGTGGTTGAGGTGGTTTTAATATTTGTTGTTTCCTGTAATTGTAAATTTATAAATTCTTCAAGTGTGTCTTTTATCTTATCGGTACTTACTTTACCGAAAGTAATTTCATCAATTTGAACTACTGGCGCAATGGTACAACAACCCAAACAAGCTACTTTTTCTATGGTAAATAGCCCATCCTGATCTGTATCGGAATGGGCATCAATCTTCAAATGGCGTTTAAATGCATCGAATACCAATCCCGCACCTTTTACATGGCAAGCTGTTCCTACACAAACTTTAATAATATGTTTTCCTGCAGGATGTAATCTAAATTGAGAATAGAATGTGGCAATTCCAAGTATTGTTGAATATGATATTCCCGTTTTGTTGTGAACATGTTGTAAAGCCAGTTCAGGTAAGTAGTTATATTCCTTCTGAATTGCTTGAAGCAGTGGAATTACCTGTCCTTGAATAGGACTGGCAGAGGCAATTATTTCATCTGTTTTATTTATTATATCTTCTGCTTTCATGCTATTTTTTTCCAATGCAATACAAATATTTATGTCCGCGAATAAAAATCTTTCCTTCAGCAAAAGCTAGTGTGGGAAAAACGTTATCATCAACTTTATTCTGACCTATTTCAGGAAAGTTTTCCTCCATCTTAAAAATTCGGGTCAAACCATTTTTATCGGTTACAAAAAGTTTGTCATTTACGATCATAGGAGAGGAATAAACAGATTCATTCAATTCTTTTTCAAAAATTTTCGAGCCGCTCACTGCATCATAGACAGCCATAACACCAAAACTCGTAACTACAATAGCATATTTTTCATTGGCAACTGGACTGGGAATATCTGATAGGTATTCATCGTTTGTCCATATTGTATTGGTTGGATCGCTTAATTTTATAGCAGCAAATTTTGAATAATCATTTACAGTAAATAGAGTACCATTAGCATATGCGGGAGAAGGTCCTACTTCGCCACCTATGCAATTATTTTTCCATATTTCATTTCCTGTTTCTGGATCATAGGCAGCAACATAGGGTTCGGCGGCAGCAATGATCATTGTTTTTCTTTCCCATTTAATCAGGATGGGAGAAGCCCATGAAGCTTTTACCTGACGGTTGACTGACCATATCTGTTTACCTGTTTTGCTGTTTAGTGCTATCAATTTAGCTGCATTGCGTTGATCGTATTGAACAATTACTTTTCCGTTTACTAATAATAAAGAAGACGAATGTCCATAATGATTATTGGGGATTCCCAAGTTGAATGCCCATAATAACTTACCATTCATATCAATTCCTACTATGTCGCCATTGGAGAATACTGCATATACCCCATTTCCATCAGTAGCAGCAGTAGGTGCGGCATGACCAGTTTCTGCTAAAACTTTTGGTGCAACAGCAGGAGATCCTTCAATATTTTTAACTTCAACTTTCCATAATTGTTTGCCATCATTTTTATCATAACAGTATACCTCTCTTTTATTGGCATCTGCACCCGTGATAAATAAATTTCGTCCCCAAAGTACAGGAGAGTTGTATCCGGGAAGTGGAACAGTAATTTTCCACAGGATATTTTTGCCACTCGCTGCATCCCACGAAAGTGGAATACCTTTTTGCTTTACTATACCATGACCCATTGATCCTCTGAAAATGGGAAAATTGTCTTTACTGCCGTCCTCTTCAATTATGGTTTCAGTGGGGACATTGTTACTGTCTTTTATTTCGGTTGGGTTTGCTGAAATGGTTATGGTTGAAGAATCAGCAATGTTGCTATCAATGTTATCTGAAACCTGCAAAACAGAATCGCTAGCAGTAGCCTGTTTGTTTTGTACTAGTTTTTCATTAAATTTATCCTTTAATTGCAGACTTGTAAGCCATGCAGAAACTAATGCTAACAATAAAATCATACTTCCCCCAATGGCAATCCATTTTCTTGCATTTTTATTATTCATATACAAGGGTTGTGCTTCTGGCAAAAGTGATTCAGGTATTTTTTTTGTATTGATAATAATCCATTGAAATACGATAGTGATAATGGCGATACCTGCCAATGCTAAATAGGTACCTGTTTTTATTTGCCATTGATTTGTGAAATATGCTTTTCTGGCCAGAAGGTCTAATTCTCTTACCTGTGCTCTGAGTTCGTGATCATCGGGATTTTGATACAAACGTTCTACCAGAGTATTAATAATTTTTTGATTAACAGGATCTGATTTTTTTAGTTGCAGAAAATTTGCCAGCATCAAAATACAAATAAGTACAACAAAAATACTTGTAATGAATGCAATGCGGTATAACAATTTGTGTAACCAAAGATATTTATTTTCTTTGCTCATAGTTTATTTTTTTATAATGCTATTGGGTTTCACCGGACAATAATCAATGCATCTAGCACAGCTAAAGCAAGTCCCTTTATTAGGCCAGTATCCTTTTTTATATTTAGGAATTGATAAACGGGATAATGTAAGTCCGAAAACCAATCCGAGAAAAGCACCCATAATTATGGAACCTATATAGAATTGTCTAACAATATCTGAAGCATTTTTATAAAATGTTTCTAGTGGCGTTCCCAATGCTTTAAAAGTACGTACTTCCAAATTTTGTTCTGCCTCCTTAAGACCTTCCTGATTCATAAACTCATAAGCTAAGCTCACTTTATTATTTACTAAAGCCAAATTTTCATGTAATTTAGCACCCGTGTAAGCGCCTGCAAACATTAGTAAAGGAGTAATAAGTGCATAGAAAATTAATCGCTGCACCATTACATTTCTTTTTTCATACAGTTTGAATGATTGTGGTTTATCAATAGCGCCAAAGGGGCATGAATTTTCGCATAATTTGCACTCGATGCAAGCATTAGGAGTTATGCTCATATGTTTTTGAGAAAAGCGGCTGGTCCAATTCAGAAGAACACCATAGGGACAAAAAAATCTGCAATACGGACGCGCGATAAACATTCCGATGAGAAGGAGCAATACGCCTATGGCTATCATCAGAAAGGAGCCACTGAATCGGAATAGTGCTACAAAAGGATCGTAACGGCAAATGATAAAATCGGAGCGGGTAGCCGCATAAAGGATGGCCAAAGCGAGATAGATAAAAGGAATTAAACCTAAAAGCGATTGCACCCATTTTTTTAGAGGCATGGGTTTGAAGGCTATCAAATCTTGTATAGCGCCTAATGGGCAAGCACCCGCGCAGAATACCCTTCCAAAAAACAAACTAAAAATAAGAGGAATCAAGAACAATAGTATGGTGGAAAAAGAAACAAAATAATCTGCATTAAACAGTGCAGCCGTGATGTTTTGTATTGAACCTATGGGACAAATACAGCCTTCGCGGTAAAATCCAAAATACAATAAAGTAAAAACAGAAATCAGCAGCACCCCATTACGGGAGCGTTTTTTTAGTACCAGCCAAGTAAGAATTGACAATAAAAAAGTTAATAGTGCTACATCAAAATACTCCCAATAGCCTGAACGTGCTAGTGCTATTTGAGTTTCGGGAATTTTATATCCTTCTTCAAAATCGGGTTTGGGAAAACGTTGCGTGA
Organism: Bacteroidota bacterium; assembly: GCA_020049015.1. GTDB lineage: Bacteria > Bacteroidota > Bacteroidia > Bacteroidales > DTGW01 > JAIFLP01. The sequence continues at coordinate 8,357 of JAIFLP010000019.1, forward strand.
AGCCATCAGCAACTAATGATTGCAGAGGCAATAGTATTAAAAAGATAAAAATGCAATATTGTTTTTTCATCTTATTTCTTTTTTTCATAACCGACCAACTTATTTGCTTTTGATTCGGGAACCAGAGAAAATGCTTCTGAAGGACAAACATTTGCAATAGCACATTGATTACAATTCACACATACATCGTGGCGAATTTGTAATTGCAAAGAACCATTTCCAAAAGCCCCGCATCCTTTAACACATTTTCCACAACCGATGCATAGTTCTTCAATGATATGGTATTCAAAATAGGGTTCTTCAATGTATTTTCTTGCAATGGCGTTAGTAGGACATACTTGGTTTTCTGCTGCTGTATTTAAATCTTTTGCATCAGGGCGGAGATATCCACCGCAAAGATCGCAATACCCGCACATATCATAAACGTGAACACATTTAACAGCAGACTGAGATAAAACACATTCAGTGGCACATCTACCACATTGCACGCATTTGCTGGGGTCTAATTGCCACAACATTTTTTCGGAATGCGATTTGCGTACCAAATAGAAACCTAAACCGGCAAGTCCAGCAGCCATTGATAGTCGGATACCCTGGTTCAGGAATTCTCGGCGGCCTTTTTTATTTTCTTCGTTAGTTTCCATACAACAACATTTTGCAATTGCAAATTATTTTTTTATAAACACTCTAATACCGGGATTGAATTTATCTACCACAAAAATTTGATCATTATTGTTTATTGCAATATCTGATACTATATTATTTACATCTAAATTTGTTTTTAATTCCAGTTGTTTAGCCCCAGCTACGTAGCTTTGAAAGAATCCGCCCCGATTTAATATTTTGATGCGGTTTAAGCCTTTTTCATAAGTAATAAAGGAGCCATCTTTAGTTATGGTGAATTGTGCTGGATTGCAGCAGCCCGCAAAAGCATCGTTTCCAATTCCCGGTTTGCCCCAAGAAGTTAATATTCGGAAATCACTTGTATAGTTTTGAATCAAATGTTTGCCTGGATTTACCACCCATAGTTCACCGGAAGCATCTAAAGCTAGGTCGAAGCACATACTTGGAATGATAAATGAGGTTAGTTCTTTTGGCAGCATCGGCAAGGTATAAATATTCACCTGAATGGGCAATAGAAGTGATAAAAGCGGAATCACTTTTTAGTGATATTATTTCTATATTATTTCCTTGATAATCGTAAATAGCGAATTTATTCATGCCCGCAATAAAAACTTTTTCATTTATGGTGCAAATGCAATTTGAATTGGGAATAGATGGGAATAAGTTCCAGTTAGCGGTACCACTCTTTTTGAAACCCCATTGTTCTTCGCCGCAAAGTAAAATGTCGCCAGCATCATTGAAAGTTATACCTTGCGCTTTTGTTAGGGGATGATATAAAGGTGTTAGCTCTTTATACAAAATTAAGGTACTATCAATTTCCTTATATTTTTCTAGATCATAGCCGAAAAAGTTCTCCTCTGCTTTATTCCCATCAATAAAAAAGTCTTTTCCTAGAAGGAATACAATGAACAAAAGTGCAACGATTGATATACTTATAATTATTTTTTGCATCATAGTTTTAATTTTATATCTATACAGCGCAATTGTTTTGAATCGCGAACCAGAAGATAACCATCTGCTAAGGCGATAGGACCCCAAGCATCGTGACCATCAAGAACTTTTGCTTTATCTAGTAATTTGAATCCATCTATTTTTGCTTTCACAATAGAAAGGTTGCCATCATCATTTAAAATATAAAATTTACCATCAGCAATAAGGTAAGGACCTAACCCAAATCGTTCTGTTTTGCTGCTGGTCCATAAAATATTTTTTGGATTATCTGGATGGGCACAAACAAATTGATTTCTCATTGAACCTGCATCTTTAGGCATGATAGTAAATAAATGATTTTTGTATAAGATGGGTGTTTGTTGCTCCGATGCCATTCCAAGTTGAGGTTTGTATATGTCTTTAACCAGAACATTATATTTATTATTGGATTCAACAATTTCTAATAATACTGCACCTGCACCATAACCTGCAGTAAGAAATATTTGATTGTTACTTATTTGTATTGGAGTGGGAGCGATAACGGATGGATTGAATGCTGAGTTTTTCCACAACATATTTCCTTGCATATCTATCCCGCATATACCTCCAATAGATGCATAAACATACATTGAAACCCCTCTTAAATTCATTAATGCTATTGACGAATGCGACATCTTATAATTGTCAGGATTTTTGGTTTTCCATATTACTTTACCAGAATTGCAATCAATAGCAGCAAATAGGGCGTTTCCACCTGGCGCAATAATGAGCGTATCATTTTTAACCATTGGACATTGA
>JAIFLP010000046.1 GCA_020049015.1 Bacteroidota bacterium
CTTACTTTATTTCTGGGGCATTTGTTGCTGGTTCTGCCTGCGTTATTTTGGCTATGTACTTTTTTAGGGTCAATTATAAACTAAAAGATTATTTGCAAGACAAGCATTTTGATATGATGGGCAAATTATTGGTACTGGTATCATTGGTTTATTTATATTTTAATTTAAATGAATACTTGGTTCCGGCCTATAAGATGCAACACCATGAAGAAATATTACTCCATGCATTGTTTTCCGGAGAATATGCGGCCTTATTTTGGTTTGCACAATTATTTGGGTTAATAATTCCAATTGTTTTATTATTAATGAAACGCTTCAGAAAGCCATTTCCCATAATGCTTATAAGCATTTTTGTAATTACTGGTGCTTGGCTAAAACGATATTTAATTGTGGTTCCGGTTCAGGAAAATCCCTTTTTACCTATCCAGCACGTACCTGAATATTTTAGTGTTTACAAACCTACAGGCATTGAAATATTGATTACATTGGGTGGGTTAATATTGGTATTAATGATTATTACCATGCTCTCTAAATTTTTTCCGGTAATACCGGTGCACGAAACCATTGAAGAAAATACAAAGCATGAAGACACAAAATAAAAATAAGATGTGGAATAGTCGGAAGGTTTTAAAATACATATTACCTTGTATCATACTTACAAGCTTTTCGCTTCAGGTAAAGGCATCAGACTGGCTTGCCCCTGAGGACAAGCAAAACAAGAGTGCTCCATTTGTTTTTGATGAATCATCGGCAAAAAAAGGTGGCGATTTATATCAAAAGAATTGCTTGCAATGTCATGGGAATCCGGGGAAAAAGAATTACATCAATTTGGTACCTATCCCTAATGACCCTGCCGATAAAGTATTTCAGGCAAACAGTGATGGTTCTATTTTTTATAAAATCACGGAAGGACGCGGAGCCATGCCTCAATTTAAGGATGTACTTACTGAAGAAGAAAGATGGTTAATTATATCCTTTATACGTTCGTACAATAAAGAATACAAGCAAGCGGCTATTGAAGAAAAAACTGGTTCGGATAAAGCAAATGATGTTAAGCTTAGTATTTTGTATAATGAAGAAAAGAATCAAATAGAATTGAATGTAAGCGGAAAAAAAGACAGTATCTTTATTCCTATATCAAATGCAGAAGCCAGCGTTTTTATCAAAAGGTATTTTGGGAATATGAAAATGGGAGAAAGCAAGCTAACTAATGAACAAGGAAAAGCATTCTTCGAAATTTTAAGCGGAATTCCAGGTGATTCTTTAGGTAATGTTGAATTTGTTGCTAAATTAGATGACAGTGAAACCTATGGCGAAGTTAAAACAAGCAATATTTATAAAGCAGGAATCATAAGTAAGCACGAAAATGTTTTAGACGAACGCTCCATGTTTAATATTTCGCGAAAAGCACCATTATGGTTAATAATTGCATATATTGCAGGAGTGCTGGCTGTTTGGGGTGTGATAGGTATGGTTGCTATGATGCTTTTAAAATTAAAGAAATTATCTAAAAACGAAAACCATGAATAAACTGAATTTATTAGGTCGCATTCTATTTGCTATTCCATTTGGGGTGTTTGGTGTAAATCACTTCCTTATGTACGATTTATTCGTAGGAATGGCAACTACAATAGTACCCGGAACAGGCTTTTCAGTGATGTTAACAGGAGTTATACTGATTGTTGGAAGCGTTAGTATTATGCTCAACAAATATGTAAAAATAACCTGTTATACTATTGCAGCTATGTTAGCATTATTTATTATGATGATCCATATTCCGAATATGATTGATGGAGATGAGAACAAATTCATAATGGGATTTGTAAATTTATTAAAAGATACTTCTCTTATTGGAGGAGCATTGATGATAGTTAGTAAGAAAAGTCAACAACCTAAATAATTCTCAAATGAAAACAAAACTGTTTCTTTTAATTTTAATTTCATTTCATGTATTGATATTGCCCGCACAAGTATTTTCCGGCGGAAGTGAATCTGTCGGGATAGATGAGCATTTGGGTGATACATTAAATATGGAGCTAGAATTTATAAATGAAAAAAATGAGAAGGTTAAACTGAAAGATATTATCGATCGTCCGACCATACTTTCTTTTGTTTATTTTAATTGTCCTGGACTTTGTAGTCCGCTGCAACAAGGAGTTGCCGAAGTAATAGAAAAGATAGACTTAGAATTGGGTAAAGATTATAAATCTATTACCATTAGTTTTGATTATTTAGATAATTCAGATTTAGCGGTAGAAAAAAAGAAGAATTTTGCTAATAAGATCAGTCAAGATAAAGCCGCACATTGGTATTACCTTACGGGAGACAGCGCCAATATTAACGGTATACTAAAAGCAACTGGTTATAAAATTAAAACTGCAGGATTAGATTTTCTTCATCCTTCAGGCATTATAATGATAAGTGAAAAAGGGGTTATCATTCGATATTTATATGGCCTTACTTTTTTGCCATTTGATTTAAAAATGGCTGTAATTGAAGCTCAGAAAGGCACACCAAGACCTACTATTAATAAAGTACTGGATTTGTGTTTCAATTATGATCCACAAGGAAAAAGATATTCATTTGAAGTAACAGCCATTGCAGCAACCATGATAATAGTTGCAGCACTGGTATTATTGGTAGTTCTATTGCTAAAATCGCGTAAAAAATAAATTAAGATGCAAGCAGACGGAAACAATCTTTCAGGGAGTTACCTGATGAGCGGAGGCAAGAAGAAAACTTTAAAAATGTGGTTGACATCAACTGATCATAAGATTATAGGATTGATGTATTTATATGCCATATTGGTCTTTTTCTTAGTCGGTGCTGTATTAGGAATACTCATGCGAACCGAGTTAATCAAGCCGGGTCAGGACATAATGAATCCTCAAGCATATAATGGTATGTTTACGGTACATGGGGTGATCATGATTTTCTTGGTAGTAATACCAGGTTTGGCTGCTGTATTTGGTAATTTATTTATGCCTATACAAATTGGAGCCAGGGACGTAGCATTTCCCAAATTAAATTTGATGTCGTGGTATATCTATATTGTTGGAGCCATTTTGGCAATCATTTCGCAATTTGCAAGAGATGGGGCACCTGATACCGGGTGGACATTCTACGCTCCTTACAGTACTTCATCTGGAACAAATGTAGTATTTGGGGTATTTGCGGCATTTGTTTTGGGTTTTTCGTCCATTCTTACCGGCCTTAATTTTATTGTTACTATTCATAGGATGCGGGCACCAGGAATGACATGGTTCAGAATGCCATTATTTCCGTGGTCACTATACGCAACAGCATGGATACAGGTTTTAGCAACCCCCATTGTTGGAATTACGCTATTAATGATTATTGCAGAACGATGGTTTAAAATAGGATTTTTCGATCCCGCTTTAGGTGGTGACCCGATATTGTATCAGCATTTGTTTTGGATTTATTCCCATCCTGCAGTATACATTATGATATTACCCGCTATGGGTGTGATAACAGAAATCATTCCTACCTTTGCACAAAAAAGAGTATTTGGTTATAAAGCGATAGCGATATCCAGTCTGGCCATTGCTGGTGTAGGTTATTTGGTATGGGGCCATCATATGTATACATCAGGTATGAGCGATTTTTCTCGTATATTTTTCTCCTTGCTCACCTTTATTGTTGCAGTACCCAGTGCTATAAAAGTTTTTAATTGGATTTCAACTCTCTATAAAGGATCAATAGATTTAAAGCCACCTTTATTGTATGCGTTAGCCTTTATGTTTTTATTCATGATTGGTGGTTTAACCGGACTAATATTAGGTTCGTTAGGCACAGATGTTCACGTACACGACACCGCTTTTGTTGTAGCCCATTTTCATTACATCATTTTTGGAGGTATGGGTTTTGCATTTTTTGCTGCGATGCATTATTGGTTTCCAAAAATTTATGGAAGAATGTACAACATACGTTGGGCAAATATTTCTTTTGTGTTCACCATTGTAGGTTTTAATTTATTGTATTTTCCTCTATTTGTAATTGGTCTGCAAGGCATGCCCAGAAGGTATTTTGATTATTTAGAGCAATTTCAACTGGGTCATTTTTTGTCTACCATGGGAGCGTATGTTTTAGGTATAGGTATTACCATGATGATATATAATTTAGCAAAAGGAGCTAGAACAGGAGATCCCGCACCTATGAATCCTTGGGGAGGAAAAACGTTGGAATGGACTATTAGTTCACCTCCTACAACAGAAAATTTTGATGAGATTCCAACCATAACAGAACAACCTTATAATTACGAATAATATGAGTCAAGAACATTCGGGACATACAGAACATAGAGATGATATAGGCTCAAAGATGGGTATGTGGATTTTCATATTTACAGAATTATTGCTTTTCGGCGGACTATTTTTAGTATATGCCGTATACAGAAATCAATACTCTGAAGATTTTCATATTGCTGCATCGCAGTTAAATACTTTTTTGGGAACTTTAAATACGATTATTCTTCTTGTAAGTAGTATGACAGTGGCAATGTCTGTAACTGCCATTCAGAAAAATGATCATAAGCTTTCTTTTAGGCTTTTATTGATTACTTTATTGCTAGCGCTAGCATTTTTAGTAAATAAATATTTTGAATACAGCGCAAAAATTCATCATGATATATATCCTGGATCAGATTTGGTAACCAATCTGAAACATGGACAAACCTTATTCTTCGGTTTATATTTTTTCATGACAGCGCTCCATGGTTTTCATATCATAGTAGGTATGATATTATTAAGCGTTATAGCATACAAAGTAAAAAAAGGGAAAATTAATTCAGAAGATCATGTATTACTTGAGAATGGTGGCTTATACTGGCATTTGGTGGATCTTATATGGATTTTCCTATTTCCTTTATTATACTTAATATCCTAAATTTTTGAATATGGAACAAGAAGAAAAACACATAACATCGTATAGTTTTCTTGCAAAAATACTAGTAGTATTGCTAGCATTAACTGCAGTATCTGTTGCTGTTACCTGGATAAATGTTGGCCCTCTTACCATTGCTTTGGCATTATTTATTGCCACTGTAAAATCTTTGGGAGTGCTCATTTGGTTTATGCATTTAAAATACGAAAAGCCTATGTTTACTGTAATGGTAGCGGGTGTTTTTGTTTTATATGCCGTTATAATTGTGATTACATTTTTTGATTACTGGTTTAGATAAATAAAGAAATATGTATAAAATAGCATCTAGTTATGTTGACAAGGTTGATTTTGCCTTTTATTTAATATTTGGGGTATCTTTATTCTTTTTAGTCGCCTTAACTGCTGTAATGATTTACTTTGTTATTCGTTATAGTCGCAAACGGCACCCGATACCTGTTCAAAACGATGGCAGTATGACATTAGAAATAATTTGGACTACTATTCCATTGGTAATTGTATTGGTTTTATTCTATTACGGTTACGTTGCCTTTGCACCCATGCGCCAAGTTCCAGAAGGATCTTTAAGTATTAAGGCTACAGGCTATATGTGGGATTGGGCATTTGAATATCCTAATGGGAAAGAAGCAAAAGAACTAGTAGTGCCAATTCAGCAGCCCATAGTATTAAAGCTATATTCCAGAGATGTTATTCACAGTTTATATATTCCCGCCTACCGTATTAAAGAAGATATGGTACCCGGAAAAGAGAATTTCATGTGGTTTTTTCCTGATAAAGAAGGTGAATACGATATATTTTGTGCAGAATATTGCGGACTGCGGCATTCCTATATGAAAACAAAAGTTAAGGCGATGAGTCTTGAAAACTATCAGGCTTGGTTAGATTCATTACCAGACAAGCCAAAGCGGAATGAGCATCCTGGATTTAAGCTATTACAAAAAAATGCTTGTATAGGTTGTCATTCATTAGATGGAACTAAATTAGTTGGACCCAGTTTTAAAGGTTTGATGAGCTCGAAAAAAACTGTCATTGATGCGAATGGAAAAGAATTAGAAATTACTATTGATGAGATTTATCTAAAAGAGTCGATTATTGAACCTGACAAACGATTGGTAAAAGGTTATGCAAAAGGATTGATGCGGTCGTATAAAGATGTTATTAACGAAGAAGAACTAAACCAAATAGTAGAATACTTCAAGATGCCAGAAGAGTAAATGATAGCTAAATTGCGCTTATATACGCAGCTATGCAAGCCATTATTGGTATTTTTTATTAGCTATAGTGCTCTTGCAGGTTATATTGCGGGAGAAGGCGAATATACCTCTTCACTTTTACTATTTCTTATTGGCTTTTTTTTAGTAGCAGGAGGAGCAGCAGCCATCAATCAGATTCAGGAAGTAAAAAGTGATCGGTTATTAACCCGCACCCAAAATAGACCCATTGTTTCCGGAGCTATAAAAAAGAAAAATGCTATTGTTTTTGCCCTCGTATTAATTGCAGGAGGAACCCTACTATTGAATTTAATTTCAATGAAAGTTGCCTTTTTGGGGCTCCTAAATATCATTGTATATAATTTACTTTATACAACTTTAAAGTACAAAAGCATTTATTCGGTATTAATAGGTGCTATTACAGGCTGTATACCTCCCTATATGGGATATGTTGCCGCAGGCGGTTCTTTATTGGATATAAAAATAGTATTTTTTATGTGTTTTATGTTTCTATGGCAAATACCCCATTTTTGGCTCCTAATTCTAAAGCATAAGCATGATTATTTGTCATCAGGTTTACAGACCGTTATCAATAAAATGGATGAAAAAAAAATACTTAAGCTGATCCTACTGTGGATACTCCTCTCCTATTTTCCGGCAATAATGTCCATTATAAGTAGCAATGGATCAATTAGGATTATGGATGCTGTTTTTTGCCTAATCGCTTTTGCAACAATGAGCGGCACCATAATATTGATATGGAGACGAAAATATAAGCCGGCATTTATTAGCGTAAATGTTTACCTTTTACTCACAATTATAGGTTGGATTTATTAACAAAAACTTTATAAATAGAAATACTTTCCCTATATTTATGGGAGAAAATAAATTGATAAAAATATGAATAAGAAACGATTTTTTATACACACCGCAATGTTGGCATCTATGATGCTATTTTTAGTAATAGCCGTGATGCTAAAGAAAAACGAAATAGTAGCCAATCTATTTGAAGTTAATACACATTACTTTTTATTAGCATTAAGCATTTTATCCAGTATGATTAGTCTTTTTATAGGAGACAGACTCTATAAAAAAAGAACAGCTAATATAACTAACATTTTAAGCGACAGCGACGAAAGCAAAATTACCTCAGCATATATTATAAAAGCAGCATGCATAGAAATGCCAATCATGCTAAGCATAATTCTATTTATTTTAAGTGGGTATAAACCATTAATAATAGTAGCAACAGTAATGATTTTTATATTTTTAAAAAGCAGACCCAAATAAGTAGTCAAAAAATAGAACTAAGCAATATAATGCCCGTATAAGTTAAAAAGGCATTTATATGAGCAAAATATTTTTACTAATTTTACTTTTTGTTTTTCAGGTTATTACAGCGCAAGAGGTTGAATCGGGCATATCTGAGAACCTTCAATTATTGAATAAATCGAAAGCTGCCCAAGACAATATAAGTACTGCAAAATACCTAAGTAAACTTGCATTTCTATATTGGCAAAAAGAAGATCTTGAAACAGCCATAGAATATTTTAAAGAATGTATTAAATCAAACGAAGCATTAGGAAATTCAAATGCAATAAGAATTTTGTGTTCCAATATAGGGTTGGTATATATTGAAAAGGGGGATTATGTAAACGCTATTACCTTTATTAATAAATCGCTTCGCATAAACCGCCAAATGAATAAAAAAGAAGATTTATTAGGAGATATAATAAATATTTCAGAAGCATATCACAGCACAGAAAAATATATTGAAAGTATAAAACTGTTAGAAGAAGGTATTTTAATAGCCAAAGAATTAAACCAATTGAAGAGTTTAAGAAGTTGTTACACATTGATTGCATCGGCATATCAAAACACAGGGAACAGTGTAAAATCGCAAGAGTATTTTGAACTTGGAGCGACCATAAGCTCCCATTTACAAAAGAAGCAACTAAATGAATATGAATCGCGAACAAATTCAGCAGAGCAAACAGTAGCAGTAAAAGATGTAGAATTAAAAAAAACAACCGATAATTTAAATGAAGCCATACAGATAAATACAGAGAAGCAATTGCAAATAAATTTATTAAATAAAGAAAAAGAATTAAAAGAACTGCAAATTAAAGCTCAAAAAGAGAGAGAAGAAGCATTATTGAAGGAAGAAGCAAGAAGAAATAAAGTTATAATATGGCTTAGTATAATATTGATAGTTGTTGCGGGATTGTTATTTACCATTTTTAGTCAGTTAAAGAAAATAAAGAAAGCATTTCTATTAATAGGTAAGCAGAAAATTGAAATAGAGCAACAGCATCAAATAAGCATAGAATTAAATAGAAAAGTTACAGATAGTATAATGTATGCAAGTCGCATTCAGAAAGCCATTTTACCCCCAGAAGATCAAATAGTAAAATTGCTACCACAGCATTTTTTGATTTACCGACCTAAGAATATAGTGAGCGGTGATTTTTACTGGTTGGCAGAGAAAGAAAATATCGTAATTGTAGCTATAGCTGATTGCACTGGACATGGAGTACCAGGAGCTTTTATGAGTATGTTAGGAATATCCTTTTTAAATGAAATTGTAAACAAACTTGATAATGGCAATGACGATTGGAGAAAACCTAATATTGTTTTAAATGAATTGAGGAAAAATGTTATTGAATCACTGCATCAAAATAGTGCAGAAGGTACTTCAAAAGATGGAATGGATATATCACTGATGATGGTAGATACAAAAAATGGAATATTAAAATTTTCAGGAGCACATAATAATTTATTTATTGTTAGGAAACATGAATTTATTATATTGGATGCAGATAAGATGCCAATAGGAATGCATCCTCATGCGGACAGGAGTTTTAATGAAAAAGAAATACTGTTGCATAAGAACGACATGATCTATATGTGTTCAGATGGTTATGCTGATCAGATTGGAGGAGATAGAAAAGCGAAATTCTTAACGGTGAATCTTAAAAAGCTATTTGCAGAAATAGCTATATTAGATCTTTCTGAGCAGAAAGAAATTCTTTTGACAAAGCATGATCAATGGAAAAATAAGCAAGAACAAGTAGATGATATATTGTTATTTGGATGGCGGTTTTGTTAAAAGATTTATTTTTTCCAAAA
>JAIFLP010000099.1 GCA_020049015.1 Bacteroidota bacterium
GAAGCTCAACAAAAACAAATAGATGAGCTAAAGAAAATGGTAGAAGGTTTGATGAAGAAGTAAACAGATTTACTGTTAACACGCTAACTTATACACAGTGAAAAAGACAGGGAGGAGGCTCTCTGTCTTTTTTTATAAAAGATACTATTCTGTTCAGAATACATTATATTTGTAGTATTAAATTATACCAGTATGATACATATTGCATATATCGACGACAGCACCCCAAAAGGCAAAACTATTATAAAGCAGCTACAAAAAGAAACCAAGGTAGTTCGTTTCAACAATCCGGGCAACACAAGTATTTTGCCCGATGGCTATATGACAAGCGCCGATTTTAGAACCGAAGTAAAGCAAGGTCTCAAAAGCAAATTAAAGGAAAATGGTTATTTATAGCGAAACAGCCAAACTCGATTTAATTGATACCCTATACGGCCTAATTACTTGGGAAAAGCACACCATTACCATTGAACACGCCGAACGCTATGTCGATGATATTGTTGACGTTATTGATACAATTTGCACCAAAACATTTCACCGAAACTGCACTCATCCTTCGCATTTACAATTCGGGAATAAAAATTACACCTACAAACGCAACAACAATACAACATGGTATTTTATCTACAATTGGGATAAAGTAAACCGCATTGCATACATCAATAAAATAACCAACAATCACATCACAGCATTATAATCCCTATTCGGTGGCGGTTATACACATAGTCTAAGCCAAACAAAGAGTCCAGCACATATCAATGATCTGTACGTGTTTTTATTAAGCCTTTCTTTTAAAAGCAACTTCTGGATTAAAACCGAAATTTTCAATTGTTTTGAATCTGAATACAGGGTTAATTTATTTTTTGATATGCTAAGCACGTAACAAAAATTATTTTCTTTGAGTAACTTTGAAGTAGCTTTGTGATTCTTTGTGCTATAGCTGTTACACAAAGACCACAAAGAATACACAGAGTAACACCTAGTTAGCACACATAGAATTGACAAGAAATATCGCGAAAAACTTGCGAAATAGTAACTTTTGAGTTACATTTGTGAAAAGCATTACTAAATGGCCAGGATAAGGACTGTTGTTGATTATAAGAATCATTTTAAGGATTTTTTATTACAGCAACCTACAAAAGTGCAAGACAAGATTTTTAAAATAATAGAGATAATTGAATTTCAACAGCAAATACCTGATAAATACCTAAAGCACATTGAAGGAGAAAAAGGATTATATGAAGCTAGAATTTCTTTAGGTTCTAATATCTGGAGAGTATTTTGTTTTTTTGATCAAGGTAAGTTGGTAATTCTTTTAAACGGATTTCAGAAAAAAACGCAAAAAACGCCCAAGACTGAGATTGAAAAAGCTTCAAGATTAATGAGAGAATATTTTGAAAATAAATAGATAGAAATGAAAAATACAAATGTAACGAGTTGGTCAGATATCAAGGACGAAGTATACGGAAAGAAAGGAAATATTCGTCGTGATAAACTAGAAAGAGAATTTGAGACGCTTAAAGTAGGTCTTATGTTGCGTAATGCCAGAGAAAAAAAACAATTAACACAAGACCAATTAGGATTAATAATTGACAAGAAAAGGAGTTATATATCGAGAATAGAGAATGATTCAAGTAATATAACTTTAAAGACTTTGTTCGACATTGTTGAGCGGGGACTAGGTGGAAAAATAAAAATTCAAATCGATTTTTAGAGACCTCTACGTGTGCTAACACTTGGTAAACGTAAAGGGGGAGATGATGGTACGCAAGTGTTATACTTTGAAAAAATAATGCATTAAAAAAAAATTACAAATTTTTATGTTAAATTCTTTCAGAATTCCGATAAAGCTTCTATTTTTGCAGTTTTGATATAAACATACAAGTATTGAAAATCAGCAAATTAAATAAAACCGGAATCTTTGTTGCCTTTTTATTGGTAATAGTAGGGGTTTCATGCAGTAAATATGAGAAATTACTGAAGAGTACCGACGTGAACCTCAAATACCAAAAAGCATTTGAGTATTATAACAAGGAGAATTACTCTAGGGCAGCCACTTTATTTGAGCAAATAGTAACCTATTATAGAGGAACAGCTAAAGGGGATTCAGTAATGCTTTATTATGCAAAAAGTTACTATGGTCAGTCAGACTATACGATGGCTGCTTATTATTTTAAATCGTTTACTGAAATATATGGTCGCAGTCCATTGGCTGAAGAAGCATATTACTTGGAAGCTTATTGCCATTACAAATTATCGCCCCGAACTACATTAGACCAAGAAGATACATATTTATCAATACAAAAATTTAAAGAATTCATTCAATTGTACCCCGAGAGTTCTTATATACCGCAAAGTAAGGGACATTTAGCAGAACTCGAAGATAAGCTAGTAGAAAAATCATATATCAATGCCAAATTATATTTTGATTTGGGTTACTACAAGGCATCAACAATAGCATTGCGAAACAGCATTAATGAATATCCGGAAACAAAGTATAGAGAAGAGATGATGTTTCTTATACTTAAATCAAATTTCCTTTTAGCAGAGAAAAGCGTACCTGAAAAAAGAAGAGATCGATTTCAGGAAACGGTAGATGAATACTACGCTTTTGTTTCAGAATTTCCGGAAAGCAAATTTAAAAAAGAAGCAGAAAAGATATTTAGTTCCTCGAGAACAGTAATTGGGGAGATTAGCAACGATAAATAAAAAATAAATACAATAATATATGGATTATAAAAAAGTTAAAGCGCCAGCAACAACAGTTACGAGAGACTTGGATAAATTAGACATCAAAACAGGTAATATTTATGAGGCTGTAAGTATTATATCAAAACGATCCAACCAAATTTCTGTTGAAATTAAGCAGGAGCTCAACCGCAAATTAGAAGAATTTGCTAATTACACAGATAACTTAGAAGAAATATTCGAAAATAGAGAACAAATTGAAATTTCTAGGTTTTATGAAAGGATGCCTAAACCAACCTTGATAGCTATACAGGAATATATCGACAACAAGGTATATTATAGGAATCCGAAGAGAGAAAATAAAAATTAAAAATTACCTTATGCTTGCAGGCAAAAGGTTTATCATAGGTATAACGGGGAGCATTGCCGCTTATAAAGCAGCAGTGCTTGTTCGTTTATTAGTGAAGCATGGAGCTGAGGTTAAAGTAGTAATGACTCCATTAGCAAAAGAGTTTATCAAGCCACTCACACTTGCTACCCTTTCTAGAAATCCGGTATTAATTGATTTTTTTAATCCTGAAAATGGTACTTGGAACAGTCATGTAGACTTGGGAATATGGGCTGATGCTATGATTGTAGCTCCTGCCACAGCAAATACCATAGCAAAAATGGCCAATGGAATAGCAGACAATTTACTGCTAACATTATATTTGTCGGCCCGTTGTCCGATATTTATTGCACCCGCAATGGATTTAGACATGTACCAACATATAACAGTGCAACAAAATTTAAAAAAGCTTGAATCGTATAACAATATAATTATAGAACCCGCATCGGGCGAATTGGCAAGTGGTTTAGAAGGCAAAGGCAGAATGGAAGAACCTGAGATTATCGTAGAACATCTTCTAAAACATTTTACTGAAAATCAAAAATTTAAAGAAAAAAAAGTAATTATTACAGCGGGTCCTACATACGAACATATTGATCCGGTAAGATATATAGGTAATTATTCATCGGGTAAAATGGGTTTTGCTTTGGCGGAGAAACTGGCATCGGAAGGTGCAAAAGTCTGTCTTATAAGCGGGCCGGTAAAACTTAGCACCAAACATGTTAATATCGAAAGGGTTAATGTTACCAGTGCATTGGAAATGTATGATGAAGTGAGTAGAAGATTCTCAGCAGTTGACATTGCTATAATGGCAGCGGCAGTTGCAGATTACAGACCAGAGATACAACATGAGCAAAAAATTAAACATAGCGAAGAAAATATATCCATCCAACTGATTCCGAATAAAGATATTGCCTTAGAAATGGGTAAAATAAAGAGGAAGGAACAAATCATGATTGGCTTTGCATTGGAATCAGAAAACAATCCTGAATTAGCAAAAGCAAAGCTTATAAAAAAGAATTTTGATTTCATAGTATTCAATACAATTGCAGAAGAAGGTGCCGGTTTTAATACCGACACCAATAAGATTACCATAATTGACAGCAACAATAAAACAAGCCCTTTTCCGTTAAAGTCAAAGCAAGAAGTAGCAACGGACATTGTTAATTATATTTATAATATAACATTAGCGAGAAAATGAAAAGAACGGTTTTACATAGCATAGTGTTAATGTTTTTGATTATGCCATTTACTGTGCATTCTCAGGAACTGCGCTGCAACATAAGTGTTTCGTCGCAAAAAGTTCAAGGAACTAACCGAAGCGTATTCAATACACTTCAGGCTGCATTATATGAATTTATGAACAATCGGCCATGGACAAGTAATGCATTTGGTGTTAATGAAAGAATAGACTGTAATATACTTATAAATGTTGATGATATGTTGGGTGATGAATTTTCGGCAAGTATACAGATACAGTCGCGCCGACCAGTCTTTAACTCGTCGTATAATACCACCATGTTCAATTTTCTCGATAATAGCTTTAAATTTAAGTATGTTGAATTTGATCGTTTAGAATTTGTTGAAACCAATCACACTTCAAATTTAACATCGGTATTGGCATACTATGCATACATAATACTTGGACTTGATTACGATTCATTTTCGCCAGAAGGGGGAACTGAATTTTTCAAAAAAGCTGAAACCATAGTATCCAATGCACAAGGATCGAGTGATATTGGTTGGAGACCTTATGATGGAAAAAACAATAGAAACCGATATTGGTTGGTAAAAAATTTATTGGATAAAAACTATTCACCACTTAGAGATTTTATGTACAAATATCATCGACAAGGTTTGGATGTTATGAGTAAAAGTGTAAATGAAGGCAGAACAAGTGTATTCTCATCATTAGAATTATTACAAAAAGTTTACCGCAGCAAACCCGATCCATACATGTTTCTACTTCAAATTATATTTGATGCAAAGTCAGATGAATTTGTAAATGTTTATTCTGAAGGGATGCCGGATGAAAAAAGCAGGGCGTTTAATCTTTTAAATGAAATTAATAATGCCAATGCTAATAAGTATGAAAAAATTATGAAGCCATCTAGTTAATTTAAAATATGCTTCAAAAACTTTCCATACAAAACTATGCCCTAATAAAAGATATCACCATTGAATTTAAGAATGGTTTTTCAGTAATTACTGGGGAAACAGGCGCAGGAAAATCTGTTTTAATGGGAGCTCTCTCTTTATTAGCAGGTGAAAGAGCCGACACATCGGTATTATTTGACAAACAACAAAAATGTGTGGTAGAAGGAACATTTCATATCAATACATTTCACCTAGAAAGCTTTTTCAAAGAACACGATTTGGAATTTGATAATTGCACCATCATACGAAGAGAAATTGCTGATAATGGTCGTTCGCGAGCCTTTATTAATGACACACCTGTAAGTATAGGCATACTTAAAAGTATTGGAGATCGCTTGTTGGACATCCATTCTCAACACGATAATTTATTTTTAAATGATCCGCAATTTCGATTTGATTTTCTAGATTCCATATCGGGCAATGAAGATATATTGGAAAAATATAGGCAATTACTCAAATATTATCTTCAGCAAAAATCTAATCTTGATGCTATTCATAAGCAACTACATCAATCGCAAAGTGAATTTGACTTTTTAAATTTCCAGCTGAATGAATTAAATGAAGCCAAGCTTCGGGAGAATGAGATGGAAGAACTTGAAATACATTTAAAAACCTTATCTCATTCAGAAGAAATAAACCATGCATTACAATTTTCACTATTCACATTAGAAAATGAGCAAAGTGGATCATTGGTAAAAATAAAAGAGATATTGCTACACTTACAAAAAATTAAGGACATTAGTAGCAATATAAATAATATTTTTCAACGTACCGATGCTCTATATATTGAATTAAAAGATATTGCACAAGAAATAAATCATTCAAAAGATAAAGTAGAAAGTGATCCGGATTTATTAGAGAAATACAGAAAAAGAACTGATTTGTTGTATGGTTTGCTTCAGAAATATAAATGCCAGCAGGTTTCAGGATTAATTAAAATTAGAGATGAAATATCTGAAAAGGTATTACAAATCGAGCATTCGGATGAGAACATAGAAAAAATAAAGAAAGAACTTGATGAGAAAAGAATACAATTAACAGAATTGGCATCAAAGATTTCAAAAATCAGAAAAGAGAAAGCAAAAGAAACAGAAGCAATCATTTCCTTAATATTAAAAGATTTAGGAATGCCGCATGCTAAGTTTAACATATTATTTGAGCATGATCAGCACTTCAATCAGAACGGAAGTGACATACTTACTTTTCATTTTTCTGCCAATAAAAACATAGCCCCGCAAGACATCACAAAAATTGCATCGGGCGGTGAATTATCTCGACTGATGCTTAGTATAAAGATGATTGTATCATCGGCAATTGCACTGCCTACCTTAATTTTGGATGAAATAGATACGGGAGTATCGGGTGAAATTGCAGATAAAATGGCTGAAATGATGAAAAAAATGGCATTATCTATGCAATTGATAAGCATTACACATTTACCGCAGGTAGCGGCTAAAGGGTCATATCATTACATGGTAAGTAAAAAAGAGAATCAGGAAACGGTAGAAATACAAATCAAAGCATTAACACACGATGAACGAGTAAGGGAAATAGCCAAAATGTTATCGGGCAAAGGACTAACCCAATCGGCGTTAGACAACGCAGTAGATTTACTTCGTTAAGAAAATGAACAAATTAAATACCCTCGATGTTAATACTGCCAAATCCTCAACTCTTAATTTATAATTTATAACTTATAATTCATAACTCATAATTCATAAAATATGGCATATAATTTACTTAAAGGAAAAAAAGGATTGATTTTTGGTGCATTAAATGAAAAATCGATAGCATGGAAAGTGGCAGAAAAGGCACATGAAGAAGGAGCTGAATTATTTTTAACAAATGCTCCAGCGGCATTCAGGTTAGGCGAAGTAAATGTATTGGCAGAAAAAACGAAATCTGATTTATATCCGGCAGATGCTACGAATATTAAAGATTTAGAAAGTTTATTTGATGCTGCGATGTTGAAATTTGGTGGAAAATTTGATTTTATATTACATTCAATAGGCATGTCGCCCAATGTAAGAAAAGGGCTTTCGTACAATGACATAAATTATGAGTATTATTTAAAAACATTAGATGTTTCGGCATTATCATTTCATAAAGTTTTGCAAATAGCCCGCAAGAAAGACGCCTTAAACGATTGGGCATCGGTAGTTGCGTTATCATATGTAGCAGCTCAGCGAACCTTATTTGGGTATAATGATATGGCAGATGCAAAAGCTGCTTTAGAATCAATAGCCCGCAGCTTTGGATATATTTATGGTATTGAGAAAAAAGTTAGGATTAACACTGTATCACAGTCACCCACCATTACAACAGCCGGAAGTGGAGTAAAAGGAATGGAATCCTTACTTGACTTTAGCAATCGCATGTCGCCATTGGGAAATGCTGATGCTGAGGAATGTGCCAATTATGTTATTACATTATTTTCTGATCTTACTCGAAAAGTAACCATGCAAAATCTTTTCCACGACGGAGGGTTTTCAAGTATGGGTATGAGTGAAGCAGCCTTGAAGCAGTACGATAAAAGTTTTAAAAAATGTCCTTGATTTTTTTCGTTAATTGCTTTGGTTTATTAAGCTAATCTCTTATATTTATGCTTCCAAACGGAAGTATGAGTCAAAAAATTTTAGAATGCGTACCTAATGTAAGTGAGGGGCGGGATATCATAAAAATCCGGCAGTTAGAAGATTGCATAAAATCTGTTTCTGGGGTAATGTTATTGCATACAGATATAGGAAAAGCAGCCAATAGAACTGTTTTTACTTTTGCAGGAAATCCTGAAGCTGTAATTGAAGCGGCATTTGAATTAGTAAAAAAAGCCTACAGTATCATTGACATGTCGACACATAATGGAGAACATCCGCGCATGGGAGCTGTAGATGTTTTGCCTCTGGTTCCCATAATGGGAATAGGAATTGAGGAAACTGTTGTTTTGGCTTACCAGTTGGGTAAAAGAATAGAAAAAGAGCTTCATTTATCAGGTTATTACTATGAATATGCGGCAACCAAAGTAAATAGATGCCGATTGGAGAATTGCAGATCGGGTAATTATGAAGGACTTCAAAAAAAATTAAGCCAAGCCTCTTGGAAACCCGATTTTGGACCAGTAAAATTCAACAGTAAATTTGGGCTGATGGCTTTAGGCGTAAGAAAATTTTTATTGGCATTCAATGTAAACCTTGATATTAAATCTAGTCAGACAGCATCAAAAATTGCATCATATATCAGGGAAAGCGGTAGAAATCTAATTAATCCTGATACATTATCGCCCGAATTAAATTTGAACGGCAAACCCATACACATACCAGGGAGCTTAAGGGCGGTTAAAGCGTTGGGGTGGTTTATTGAAGATTTTAATGTAGCTCAGGTATCGATGAATCTTACAGATCTGGATGTTACACCCATGCATATTGCTTTTGAAGAAGTAAAACGAATAGCCTCTGAAATGAACGTAAGCGTAACCGGATCAGAAATAGTTGGACTTGCACCCTTAAAGAGTTTAATTGACGCAGCCTTATTTTATACGAGAAGAAATTCTGTAAATAAATCAGATTCAGAAAATATAGCCATTGCTATTGAATATTTAGGTCTGAATACATTATATCATTTTATTCCAGAGGAAAAAATATTAGATTACAAACTAAAATTATTGTATTAAAACAAAGCAATAAGCGGATAAAAGAAAATACTATGATAAAACTTTACAATATAATTTTCCTGTTAATAATCAGTTCCGGCTTATATGCACAAATAACGATTACAGGAAATATAATATCGGCAGAAGATAATTATCCACTACCCGGAGCCACTATATTGGTAAAAGGCAGCACTATTGGAACCAT
>JAIFLP010000189.1 GCA_020049015.1 Bacteroidota bacterium
TGCTCCATACTGGCCGCAGCTATTTCTTGAAGTAAGCGTGCCGTTTTTTCAATATCAGGAATGATTTTTTGTATCATCTTTTCTGACTCTTCTGTAGCCGCTACACTGCTCTGAGAAAGAATGTTGATTTCATCAGCTGCAATTTTACTCCTTTCTGCCAGTTTTCGCACCTCTGCTGCAACTACTGCAAAGCCCCTGCCGTGCTCTCCTGCTCTTGCCGCTTCAACTGCAGCATTGAGTGCCAATATATTGGTCTGGAATGCAATATCGCCAATGATCGATATCTTGCCTGCTATTTCTTTTATTGATTTTAAACTCTCTTGTGAAACATTCCGCACTTTACTCATTCCATCTGCTGCAGTAAGTGATATTTTTTCGGTTTGTTGCGCACTATCGGTGTTTTGCTGAATGTTTGACGACATTTCTTCCATAGACGATGAAACTTCTTCGGCCGATGATGCTTGTTCTGTTGCACCCTGAGAAACCTGCTGCGCGTTGGAGCTCATTTCTGAACTCGCATCAGCTATTCCATCAGCTGCTACCTGAACCTTAATAACCATTTCTTCTACCGATTTCACCATATCCATAAGCGCTTTGATCAATTCATCTTCTTCTGAGCGCATTTTTAATTCTACCGTTAAATCACCCTCAGCCACCGTTTTTGCTATTTCTATTATTTCATTGGTGGAATTTATGAGTGAGTTTAAATTATTTTTTATTAAATTGAAATCCCCTTTGTATTCATCTGTAATCAATTCAGGCATTATTCCTTTCGATATTTTGTCTAAGTATTCAGCCGATACGTTTATTGGTTGTATCACAGCATCCAAAGTTTGGTTGATACCAATTACTATTCCTTGAAACTCTATATTAGTATCTTCTGCATTGGCTCTTACCGAAAGCTTTCCTGCTATAGCCGAATCAATCAGCTGTTGTATCTGTTGGTTCACTTTTTGAATTATTTGACCTATGTTGTTGCCAATAAAATACCCAACTAATAAACAAATAGCAATGCCAATTAAAACTACGAACAAAAAGGTTATAATCATTTGGTAAACCATTGCCATAATGTCTTCTTCAAAAATAGATACAGCGATATAAAATTCTGCTTTCGGATAGTATTTGAAAAATAATTTCTTCTTTTTTCCCTCCCAAGGATAAGTTATCATGCCTTCTGCCTTTTCTGTTGCAATCATTCGAGTAAAAAAGACTTCTTCGGCTGCACTTTTACCTTCACTTGTAGGATGAATAATAAATGTTCCATCTTTTGATATTACAAAGGGATAACCATGAGTGTAGTATTTTTTCTCGTTAAACACTTTTTTTAAGTTGGTTAGATTTTTTTCTTGTATACCAAAATAATAAGCTGCTATTACTTTTCCATTTTCCTTTATGGGTTCATAATAAGTTAAATACCATTCTCCCAGTATAATGGCCCTACCTGTATAGGTTTCTCCTTTCGATAATGCCTCAGCTACCGGCGATGAGTTGGGAATATAAGTATTTAATGCACGTTCTCCTTTATCATTGATTATATTAGTGGATATGCGCAAATAACCATCGTTTATTTTTTGAAAAATGGTATTGGTTCCGCCTGTTATTTCTCCTATTTCATCAACAATATTATATGTCCCATTAATTACTGAATAATTTTGTTGAAGTACTGGTATTTCAATCTCTTGTGTAGATTTGCTTACTTGATCAATAGCTTTAATTTTAATTTTGTTAAATGAATTAATTGTTACATTTCCTTTTGATAAAAATACTTTTGACGATATTTTACCAAAGGAGATTACATTGCTTTGATTTTTTGAAATTTCACGATCAATTAACAATGCCAGATCTGATAATTGTTCATTTAAACGCAAATCTACATCATTATTAATATTATTACTTTCTCTCATTACCAAATATGCACCTATGGATAAGAGAATAACGGTGAAAACAATACTATATATGAGTATTATTTTCGATTTAATTTTTAATTTTTTTAACATTGTCAATTCATTACAAGTGAATACTAAATCTTTTTTGATAATTGATATAAATCAGTTCCCCCTTAGCATTCAAAAATTACTGTAAATCAGTTGCTCACGCTTTTTCCAAAAAAATTGTTGTTCAACATATTAGCAAATGAAATAGCAATATATTTGTCATCAAATAATTTTTCTCCTGTTGATAATTGTGTCAATGGAAACCGTCTTCTTTCCGATATAAAGTTGCGGTCTTTTACTATTCCTTTCATTGTTACATACATGCCATTGGCATTTTCTTTAACTAAATAGTGTTTCATAATTTCAAGTTTTAAATTACCTACATTCTGAATACCATTTTTAATATTGTAAAGATACTTCAGCTTTATCCCCTAAAAGTTATTTTGGTATTGATATAAAATATCTGTTTATGGTGATATATATCATCATAATATTGTTGATTATGCGTGTATTTAAATTGTACTTTTATAAGTGTATTCCGACAGAATAAGTTTACTAATTTTAGATGCCAGATTATGGATGCTCAATATGATAACGATTTAAAGGATATAGCTCCTTTCAGCTATTACCAATTATTAGACGAATTACCTGATGCATATTTGGTTTTGCGAAAAGTAGCTTCATCTTTTGTATTAGTATCATCAAATCAGGCTGCTTTTAAAATATTTGAACAAACTCAAGTTCAATTAAAGGGTAAATCTATTGATTATTTGTTCGATCCTACTTTGAATCATGCTCTTATTCAGTATTTGTTACAGGACGATACCGAGAATATTGAGTGTGAAATAATTGTTACGCTTAAAAATAAAATAAAAAAGACCCTTAGTATTAAGAAACACTCCCGAAATGGTGGAATAATGCTCCGCTTGAATGAAAATAAAATGAGCTTGCGTTTTTATAGTTTCGAAAACTGGTATCGGTCTGTTTTTCAATATGCTAATGTATCTATTGCTATTACCGATGTTTCTGGCAGGTGGATATATGCTAATCCCCACTGGATTAAACTAACAGGTTATCAGGCAGAAGAACTATATTCACTAAAATACAACCAGCTTATCCATCATGACGAATTGTCAAATTTTGATAGCTATTATCCCAATATTCTTTCTAAAAAAATAAGCAACGCTTCTCTTGATTGCCGATTTCTGAAAAAAAATGCTCAGATTTTATGGTTTAATCTCACTTTGGTACCCATGTTAGATGAAAAGGCCAATATTATTGGTGTTATTGCCGTGGGAATAGATATCACTGAGAATAAAAAAGCCCGCAAATCATTGCGAAATACCAAGGAGAAACTTAGAAATACTATAGAACAATCGTCTGAAGGAATTGCTATTTTAGATCAGCATTTTAAAGTAACAGAGTGGAATCAGAGTTTGGAGAAAATTAGCGGATTCATTTATAAAGAAGTTGCTCGCAAAACAATTGAAGAGGTTTTCCAATTATTAACTATCAACAAACCAATCAATTTAAAAACTGATTTCGATAATAGTTTAACCGACGAATTTCAAAAACCTATAGTATATCAGTTTGATGTGTTAACCCGACAAGGGCTTCCGAAATTTATTGAGTGCTCTGTTAATAAAATCAATAGTTCTGTTAATGATGTTTATTATGGATGTTTTTTTAGGGATATAACCGAACAAAAGAAAAATGAAAGGGTAGACAAGCAATACCGTGAGTTATTTAATGAAATGCTAACTAGTTTTGCATTGCATGAAATTATTCTTGATTCAGATGGGAATCCAATAGATTACAAATTTTTAAATGTCAATCCCGCATTTGAAAATATGTGCGGGAAAAAAGCATCCGAAATGATTGGAAAAACAGTGATGGAAATATGGCCACAAACCGAAAGTTATTGGATTCAATTATACGGTCGTGTTGCCATTACAGGAGAGCCAATCAGCTTTGAAAATTTCCATTCCCCTCTTAATAAATATTTTGAGGTCAGAGCTTTTTCTCCCGATCAAAATAAATTTGCTACTTTGTTTCATGATGTTACTATGCGCCGAAGCATAGAAATGAAATTAAGCGAACGAGAGGCTTATTTAAATGCTATTATAACCGCATCACCTGAAGCAATAATTGCATGTGACTTGAATGGTATTGTTACTAGTTGGAATAAAGCGGCTGAAAACATTTTTGGCTATACCGAATTTGAAGCAGTGGGTAGTTTTATACCCTATATTTCTGAAGATATGAAATCAGAATTCTATTCTTATAGAGATCAAATCTTAGAGGGTCATGTTTTTGTTGGCGAAGAATTACAGCGCTTAACAAAGGATGGAAGGCAGATTATTGTGAATCTTTCTACAGCGCCACTTTATGATAATGAAAAAAGAATTATAGGTATGATGTCGGTTTTAGTTGATAATACCGAGAAAATATCGTATCGTAATAAATTAGAAATTAAACGTTTGCAGCTTCAGCAGCAAAATTCAGAATATGAAAGAATGAATGAAGAATTGAAGCAAAGTTATATTATTATTAGTAATATTAATTCTGAATTATTGCAGGCAAAAGAAAAAGCAGAGGAAAGTGACCGTTTAAAATCTTCTTTTTTAGCGAATATGAGCCATGAAGTTCGTACTCCAATGAATGGGATTATTGGATTTTGTCAATTGCTTGCTAAGAATAATCCTGAGGAGAACAAACGAAAAGCCTATATTGATATTATAAATTCCAGTTGTAACCAGTTACTTACTATTATTAATGATTTAATTGATATATCTAGAATTGAAGCGGGTCAATTGAGTATTGAAAAAACCGAAATTAATTTGAATAAGTTGTTGGCTGAAGTATTTCAAATGCACCAACCCTTAATGAAAAATCGCAATATAGACTTTTCATTCTCTACCGGACTATCTGATGAGGATGCGCTGATTATGTCGGATGAAAACCGGCTAAAGCAAATATTAAATAATCTAATCAATAATGCTAAAAAATTCACTGAATCTGGCTTTATAAAATTCGGTTATTACATGGAAAAGGGAATGTTGCAATTTTTTGTTCAGGATACAGGTATCGGAATTTCAAAGGAGCATCATAATACTATTTTTGAACGTTTTCGCCAAGTAGATAAAGCAGCTGCTCGGTGTTTAGGGGGCAATGGATTGGGTTTGTCAATTTGCAAGGGAATATTAGATAATATGGATGGCGAAATAAAAGTAGATTCAAGCCCTGATAAAGGTTCTACTTTCTATTTTAGCATTCCCTATTCTTATCAAAAAAAGCAAAGTTTTATTAATAATTATAATTTTGATGAGATCGATAATTTGTTTTTTACTATTTTAATAGCTGAAGATGAAATAAATAATTTTTTATATTTAAGTGAATTGCTAGAAGTTACAAAATCGAAAATATACTATGCAAGAAATGGGTTGGAAGCAGTTGAAAAAGTTAAACTCTTTAATGATATTGATATAGTACTTATGGATATTAAAATGCCTGTTATGGATGGCTATGCGGCTTTAGAGCATATCAAGAAAATTAATCCTTCATTACCAGTAATAGCGCAAACTGCCTATGCAATGGTTGAGGAAAAGGAAAAAATATTACAGTCTGGATTTAATGGATATCTATCTAAGCCTATTGCCAAGTTTGAATTGATTAATGAACTAAAAAAATTTAAATAAATAATTAAATTTAAATAAAATGAGGTATACATTTATTTTTCTGTTTTTTATTTCATTTAGTTTTTGCTTGAAGGCTCAATATTCTGTAGATGCTGAAATTCGTCCCCGCTTCGAACACCGAATGGGCTATCGAAATTTACCCATAAAAGACACTTTGTCTGCTAATTTAATTACGCAACGTACCCGATTAGGGTTGAATTATAAAAATGATAAACTAATCTTTAGAGTTAGCATGCAAGATACCCGCACATGGGGCGAAGAAGGTATTAAAGAAGATTTACCTAGCATAGGTTTAAGTGAGGGTTTCTTTACTTATAAAATAAATGATACTTTTAACGTTACTTCTGGTCGTATGCATTTTATTTATGATAATCAACGCCTGCTGTCTAATACTAATTGGGCTCAAAGGAATCTGACTCATGATGGTCTGCTACTGAAGTACAGCATTCATAAATGGCATTTTCAAAGTGGTCATGCTTTTAATCAAATTGGTGATCCTCTTTTTACTACTGATTATAGTGCAGCTTTGGCAAAGAATAATTACAAGTTTTTACATTTTATTTTTGTTGAAAAGGAATTGGGAAATTTATTTGTTAGTCCTGTGTATATAGCCGAGGGTTATCAAAGAAGAAAAACTGTAAATGTGGTTGATTACCGTCAAACGGCCGGTTTTACAACTAAATATAGTTTGAAGCAACATTCAATAATTCTCAGAGCTTATTATCAGTTTGGAAAGGATACCGCAGGGACTAAAATAAATGCATATTATTTAAATCCGGAATATAGCTTTAATCAAGCTAAATTTTTATTGTCTATTGGTGCTGAATATATTAGCGGAAATGATGCTACTGATACATTAAATCGAGATGTTCACTATTTTAGCACTCTTTATGGTTCAGGTCATGGGTTTAACGGACATATGGATTATTTTACCGATATTCCTAGACATACCAAAAAAGCAGGTTTATTAAACCCGTATATAAAATTGCAATATGCTTGTAACGATAAGCTTTCTGCTTATATGGATGTGCACTATTTTCAATTGGCAAATGAGCATTTAAAAGCAGGAACCGAGAATAAATACTTAGCAACGGAATGCGATCTGGGTTTTAAATGGTCTTTGATGAAGGAAATTTCAATTCAGTCCGGATTATCATACCTTTCTGCAAGTAGTACATTACAATCATTTTTTAATAACAGACAATCAACTAATAATGCTTATTGGGGATTTTTAATGGTAACAGTAAAGCCTAAGTAGCATCATTTTCCTGATAGTATTTGCTGGGTGAAATACCGTAATGCTGAATGGATGCTCTGGATTACAAATATTTTAAGCATATATGATTGTTTTTCGCTAAGGTAACTATAGCGTATAATGTTTCTTGCTTTTGCCTTAATTATTAATTTATTAGTCATGCTTATTTAATCAGCGTAAAATAACTTATTTGAAGGGTGGTCAATTTGCTCCTGTCAGAGATGGTCTCCTTGTTCCTGCGAAGGTGTCTTTTTGACCGGCATCGGGCAGGACATTATACTCTGGCGCTAAGTGGTCATTTTAGCCGATTTTCCAAGCTTGGGCATGCAGCTATGTTATTTTTGCATAAGTGAGCAACGGACGAACACCCTATCCCTTGTTCAGCTTGCGTTTTAGTTTAATGTTGTATCTTCAACTAGCCGCTGCAAGTTGTTAAAAAGTGTAGGAGAAAAACAATGATAATATTTATTCAAATTTATTTTCATAAACAACACTATCTTTTTCATCCCAAATAATTAAATCATCAATCAGGCCTACTGCATGAAATTCATAGCTAACAGCAAGAAGCCTTCCTAGAGATATATTATATTTATCATTGAGCAATAATTTATTATCTAATAATATTTTAATTTGTTTATTTTTGTTTTCAATTTGCAATTTATTCCACTTATCTAATTCAATATTAAATTTCAAAAAATTATGATCTTCGCCTTCCATGAATTTTTCACTTAATTGTAAATTTACTTTATTCTGAAACCCTTTATTTGTAAAGGTTAAAAGAATTCTATTATTTTCACCCCAAAGACTTATCTGAACAACATTGAATTCAATTTTGTTTTTAAATACTGCGGATTTAAAATTTGTAATCATTTTAAAATCATCTAAGTTTATATCAAAGCTATCTGAATTCCAAAAATACAACCTGTATTTTGTTTTACAATCAATTCCTTGTTCGCAAATTGGAATATGGTTTACAGTAAGTTTGCCATCATTAACAATTTCATTATTATTATATCTTAATAATAAATCTTTTTGTTCAATATATGCTTCCCAATCATTAGTTTTGAAGCAAAGGTTTATTGAATCAATCTTTCTTTCTTTATAAATAAGAAAAACCTTGTAGGGCTTCGGTACCTTGTAGGTGTGAGAAATTATATTTTTATTTTTCGGCAATAGAATCTTTTTATCAAATGTGTTTTCTGCGCCATGTTGATTTATTTTCTCGCCAAAATCAATGTAAACATCCTCTTTAAATTTACTTATGTCGTAATTAAAAATCACATCATTAGGCACACCCTTTTCACCAGACTGTAAATATTTGAAAGTAAATTCAGGTGTTACATTTATTGTAATAAAATGATTATAAAAAAAAGTTCCAACCGATAGTAATATAATAATAATAAACGAAATTAAAATTGGTAATATATTTCGATTCTTTCGTTTTTTACTTTCCAAATATTTAAACCAATTTTCAAAGCCCAAATAAATAGCCAAAGCATTTTTGGTTTCAATTTGTGGAATATAATCTGCTTTTTCTGTTTTAAATTTACCAAAAAGTCGTCGGAGAGTTGTAGAACTGATTCTTATTTTTGATGCATTCCATATTAAATCACTTAATTCTTCAAATTGAGACACTTTCCAGAGAATGAAATTCCCCCAGCCAGTTTTTATCTCAATCTCTTTTAAGCACTCCTGTATTATTATTGACTCATTCATTACATAAATATATAAAACTGAAGAATCTTTTTTTCTATATGTTATTATTTGAGAATAAAACTAAAATAATGAATATCTGATATATACAATTATTTGTCAGAGTTGTCAGAGTTGTCATTTTGTTTGCTAACCAATTTAATTGAAATGAACTATTCTCAAGTTTACATTTGTTGAAAAGGTACATAAAATTAAATTAAATAACTATGAAAAAGCTACTTTTAACACTATTGTTTATTAAATTGTTTTTTGTTGGCTCATTTGCACAACAAAATGGACAAATAGTAATTGACCCGGATAACCCAGCACGTATGGTTTATCATAATACTTATGTGAATGATAATGGAGTGCAGCGATTTAAGCCCTGTGTATTTGTAGGTCCTGGTGAGCCTGAAAATATCTTTTATTTAAACGGTGCACTAAGTCCAACTTGGACAAAACAATGTGTAGATTTCTTGGTAAGTAAAGGCGCAAGATGCA
>JAIFLP010000050.1 GCA_020049015.1 Bacteroidota bacterium
TTGCCATCACCGGTTCCTCCGGTTTCGTAGGAACCAATTTTATTAAATCCAATACTGAATTCAGCATCAAAGAAATTGATTTGCTGGTTACCAAAGTTTCTGATATTGATTTTACTGGAATTGATTCGGTTTTGCATCTGGCTGCTTTAGTCCATCAAATGAAGGGTGCGCCTGAAGAAGAATATTTTAAAATCAATCGCGATTTGGCGGTAGAAGTAGCAAAAAAAGCAAAAGAAAAAGGGGTAAAACACTTCGTGTTTATGAGCACGGCTAAGGTGTTTGGAGAATCTACCTCAAACAAACCCGCATGGGATGAAAACTCACCTTGTGAACCTCAAGATGCCTACGGTAAAAGCAAGTATGAAGCAGAAAAACTTATATTCGCGCTGCAAGATAAGGATTTCGGGGTAGCCATTGTTCGGTCCCCTTTGGTATACGGCGTTGGTGTAAAGGCTAACATGTATAATCTGATAAAACTGGTTCACTCATTTCCCATTCTTCCGCTAAAATGTATTTATAATAGCCGATCTATTGTATATGTGGGTAATTTAATAGCATTATATCAAAACATTATAAAACAAAAAGCCCGGGGTATATATATTGCGGGCGATCAATATTCTGTTTCTACTAGCATGTTGGCAAAAAAAATAGCATATGCCCTGAATAAAAAAATCTGGTTCATTAGCATCCCATCATTCATCCGCTTTTTCATCAAAAAACTAAAACCAGCTATTTTTGAGCGATTATTCGGTTCATTAGAACTAAGCAATTACAATACCAGACAAAAACTTAATTTCAACCCGCCTTTTTCTACTGAAGAAGGGATTGGAGAAATGGTGAGGTGGTATAGAGGGGGGGATAGGTAACTAGGTAGCTAGGTAACTAGGGGATAGGTAACTAGGTACTTTTATAGTTGACTATTTTCTTAATTCCAGTAACCATTGGTTTACAGGCACAACACGTATATTATTAAACTTATCGGTCTGCTGCAATGTAAGTATTATGCCTTTCTTACAGCCTTTATATTGCATGGCTTCCTCTATTCCGGCTAGTTCTCGTTTTAGATTCTCGCTGTTTATTTCCCAACAAACCTGAATGCACATAATCACTTCTCCCCTTTCATAAACTAGAAAATCACATTCGCCTTTATTTTTATAATAATGAAACAAATCAAACAAACCCTGCCAATTTAAAATTTAATATTATAATTGCAGGGTTCTTGCTTAATGTCATGATACAACGAAAGAATATTCATTCTATTCAAACGCACCTCAAATACAGAAAGGCTACTATATAGAGTGGGATGACCTAAATGATGATTTTATAAGAATTTGTTCTATGTTTCGAAAAAAATAAATAAAAATAATGCCTAAACAATAAAATATTGACGTAAATTTGCTCTCGGTATTCCAAATATTACGCCACTTTATGAAGTCAAGATTTCAGTATGAGCCAATAAAAGCAAAAGCGAAGTCGCCTTTTGGAAGAATTGTAGTTCTAACAGGTGCTCGACAAACAGGAAAAACAACACTTGCTAAAGGCTGTTTCACCGATTACAAATACATCTCAATAGAAGATCCCATGCAAAGGGGCAATTATACTCAGCTCACGGCATCGCAATGGCATTTATTTTTCCCGAAAGCAATACTTGATGAGGTGCAAAAAGAGCCTGCACTCATTGAAAGTATTAAGTCTGTATATGACCAATTTAGCGAAACCCGTTATATTCTTTTAGGGTCAAGTCAGTTGCTTTTATTACAAAAAGTAAAAGAAAGCCTGGCTGGAAGATGTATTATTGAAGATATTTACCCCCTTACGCTTCCTGAATTATTGACAAAAAAGGACAATGAAACAATTCGACTCTCGGTTTTTCAACAATTTTTAACAAATGGTTTTTTGCCAGAGTTTTTACCTGAATTTCAGCTTTATGCTAATTTTGCAGAACGTAAACAGGTATTTGATTATTATTTAGAATTTGGTGGTTACCCCGCACTAACTGCTGAAAATATAAGTGATGCCGATAGGCAAGATTGGCTTAATAACTATGTTCGAACGTATTTGGAAAGAGATATTCGAGATTTGGCTGAGTTTAAAAACTTAGAACCTTTTGTTAAAACTCAACGCATCACATCACATATAACCGCACAATTAATCAATTATTCATCATTGGCAAAAGATGCTGATATTTCAGTTAAAACCGCCCAACGATTTTTGTACTATTTAGAAGTGAGTTATCAAATATTAATGCTTCAGCCATGGCATAAAAACACGTTGAAAAGACTCAGTAAAAGCTCAAAATTACATTATCTCGATCCGGGGGTACAACGAACCATTATTCAGAAAAAAGGTGAAATAAGCGGAAACGAGTTTGAGAGTGCTGTTGTTTCTGAAATATATAAACAAACTAGATGTTTGCATTTTAAGCACCTTTTTTACCACATACGCACGCTCGATGGTCGTGAAGTAGATTTGTTAATAGAATCTGAAAAAGGTTATATTGCTATTGAAATTAAAATGACTGGCCGAGTAAACAATACCGATTGTCGTCATTTACGAGAGTTGGATAAAGTTCTAGATAAACCCATCTTACAATCGTTTATTATTAGCAACGATCTGTCTATTAAAAAATTAGATGGCAATGTAATGGCGATACCTGCTGCAATGTTTTTAAGTTAAAATTATTCTATTTCACCACATTAAAATAAGCCAGTATCGCCTTCAACTCCTTTGCCTGTTGTATTAGCGCATCAGAATTTCCCGATAATTCTTCCGCTGTTGCTGCATTTTGCTGGGTTACCTGATTTAATTCCAACAAAGCATTATTTATCTGATCAGAACCATTGCGCATTTCCAAACCTGCAGCGCTTATATCCTCCACCAATTTTAATGTCTCTTCCATTTGTGGCGATAATTCAGTCATCATTTGATAGCTTTCTTTTGAAATATTAACGCATTTAACTGAAAGTTCATTGATCTCGTTTGCAGCATCCTTACTCCGGTCGGCCAAACGTTTCACCTCCCCTGCTACCACCGAAAATCCTTTCCCGTATTGTCCAGCCCGAGCGGCCTCCACGGCTGCATTTAAAGCAAGCAGATTTGTTTGCAGGGCAATTTCATTAATCACTTTTATTTTACCAGTAATTTCATTTATGTACGTCAAGCTCTCCTTGGCAAGTCGAGCTACTTTGCGGGTGCTATCTGCTGCTTGCTTAGCTATTTGAGTTGTTTTATCATTATTCTCTGTATTTTGATGGATATTGGAAACCATCTCTTCTACCGATGATGACACTTGTTCCGTTGAAGCTGCTTGTTTATTCGATCCCGATGATAAGATCTGGGCACTATTATTTACTTCATCTCCGGCAATTGCTAAATTATCTGACCCTGACTTGATACTCAAAATCAATGTTCGCAATTTATTATTTAATTCATTAAATGCCGAGTGTATCTGGCCTATCTCATCTGAACTGAAATGCGGGTTTTCTACTACATCTATAATACCATCTTTCATTTCTTCAATTCTCTCTAATAATATCCGAATTCTACGGGTTATAAAATGTCTGAATAAAAATAAAATTATAAGCGAAGTAAAAACAACACATATAAAAATCCCAATTGTGAAAGTTAAAATAATAATCCTTCTTGAAGCGCTTAGTTTTTCATCAGACGCCTCAATATATAAATATCCCAAAAACTTACTTCCATCTATGGAAATAGGCGAAATACTTACAAGATTGGATATGCCATCTCTGTTCATTCTTTTAAAATAATTACCCTCCAAACGTTTCCCAAAAACGTCTGGCTCATTTAAAATAGCAATATCTTTTACTTCTTTATCTCTATGGCTAACTTGCAATGAATAATATATCTTTTTGTCTAATCCTATAACCAAGCATTCTTTAATCTCTGCGCCCACAATGGCTTTCATGGTAATTGGATCTTCAGCAGCCTGATAACTCAAAAGTCCTTTTGACATCAAATATCCTGGAGAAGTCATTTGCTGCTCAACCTTGTTATCCAAATCCTTTAGAAAATAATTAGCAGTATAAACACCCAAAATAGCCAATCCCAATATTTGCGTAATAATGATGGCTACGCCAATCTTTGCTCCAAGTTGGTTCCAGCTAAATTTTAATACATCTAAATTCTTAATCATATCTAATGTTTAAAAATTACATCGTTCTAATATCATTCGATAGGCTTGCTCTGAAGTTATTTTCCCTTCTAATATATCTTTAAGCCTATCGCCTATAAAACCGGTTAAATCTGGATTATTACTACCCAATAAGTAATTCGTGTTGGTATAATAGTATGCATTACCCTTAAACCGGCCTTCAAGGTACATCATTAAATCAGACAAAGCATCTCCTCCCAATTCATTATTGCTCACATTTCCTTTTACTCCAGTAGGGTTTTTAGTATAACGAACCCATTTTTCGGCCAAACTTGGAGAACTCCAATATTTAATTAAAGCTTTAGCTTTTTCGAGGTTGCGGGATTTTTTCATAACGGCAAATGAAGGGTTATATCCCCCTAAATAAGCATTGGTTGTTCGAACTTCTGGCAAAACTGCTGGTCGCATTTTAGCTAAAAAATTCGAATCAAGACTATTCCAAAGATTATACATCCATGTACCATTAAAATAAAATAAAGCGCTGTCTTGTAAAGGAAAATCAATCGTTTCAAACCAATTAACATTTCTATGATTTCGGTACAATGGCTCATACTTAGCCATTCGCTGATATATATCTAATGTTTCACGAAGATATGCAAGTTTTTGTTTTTTGTTACCTTCCTGCTTCCAAAATGCTATATCCGGATGGCAAGATCGCAGAATTTGTTGAAATAGCAACATGGATAAATTCCATTCTTTAGTATCATAAAACGGAGCAATATAAGGATTTCCAGCTTCATTATAACGTTGAGCTGCCTCAAAATACTTTAGCAAATCTTCAATTGTCATCCCAAAATCCTTTATGGTAATGCCAATTTTTTTTGCAACTTCTACATTATACCACAAAACATGATAAAATCCTTCCACAAATGGTCCTGGTAGAATTCCTCCATAATGATTGATATATGTTGGATCTTTAATTATAAATTCTTTTTGACTTGCTAAAAACTGACTGTCTTCCGAAAAATCATAAAGATGCTTCTTACCCCATTCTGGATCATTTAGCAGATTAGAAGCTGATTCATAAATCCTGTCATCTAACCATACTACATCCCAATCAGGAGTGTCTTTTTTTGTCTCAGCAACAATAAAAGCCGCCATCTGCGGTATTTGTTTAGCATTTAATTCCTGAGGAAAGCGCAAATTAATGTGCATATCCTGATTCATAAATGAAACCTCCTTACAAGCCTCCCTAACCAATAACTCCCTTTTATCTTCTGATAACCAATGTCCCACCCAATTCAATGTACATGTTACAGCAGCTGATTGCTGGTCACTATGCACATCATAAGTAGAATCTCTATTTCCCTTACATGCGGTCAAAATCAACAAAATGAATAAGATACAAAAGTTTTTCACATTACTAAGCTTCCATGATTATCTATAGGGTAAATGTATTATTTTTTTTATTATTTAGGAAACGGAATTGAAAAAATAATAGCACAAAACTAAAAGGTAAAAATTAAATTTATTACCTTAGCCGCATAAATACAAGAAAAATGGCAAAAAAGAAAACGATAAATAATGAAAGTCAAACGGCTACAGACAAACCGGCATTAACCCAAGTAATTAAGAAAATTTTTGCTTCAGTTCCGGATGTTCCTATGAACTACAGACAAATAGCAAAAAAATTAGATCTAAAAGATGACAATTCGCGCAAACTAATAAATAGCATTCTAAAAGAATTATGCGGGAATAAAGAAATTGTTGAAATATACTCTGGTAAATACCGTTACCAACATAAAGGCAGCTATGCGATAGGAAAGATTGAAATGACTTCAGGCAATAACGCATTTGTAAATGGTGATGATATTGAAGAACGTATTTTTATTACAAATAAAAATCTCAATCATGCACTTAATGGCGATACAGTTAAAGTATACCTTTTTGCCAGAAGACCTGAAAGACATTTAGAAGGCGAAGTAATTGAAATAGTAGAAAGGGGACGAAAAACATTTGTGGGCTTGGTGCAAATATCCAAAACTTTTGCTTTTCTCTTGCCCGAAAGCAAAGACATTCCCGTGGATGTATTTATCCCTTTAGATAAACTAAATGGAGCCAAAGATGGAATGAAAGCCATTGCCCGCATCACTGAGTGGCCAAGCACTACAAAAAATCCTTTTGGTGAAATTCTTGAAGTATTGGGCTATCCGGGCGATAACGAAACTGAAATGCATTCTATCTTAGCTGAATATGAGTTACCCTATAAATTTCCAGAAGATGTAGAACGCGAAGCTGAAAGAATTGACGATAGCATTTCAAAACAAGATTATAAAAACCGTCGCGATTTCAGAAATATCCCAACTTTTACCATAGACCCTGCCGATGCAAAAGACTTTGATGATGCCCTCTCCTATTTAGAATTTCCTGATGGAACCATAGAAGTGGGGGTTCATATTGCCGATGTTACCCATTATGTTAATGAAAAAAGTATTTTAGACGAAGAGGCATATAACAGAGCAACTTCTGTATATTTGGTTGATCGTGTAGTTCCTATGCTTCCCGAAAAACTTTCCAATAATGTTTGTTCACTTCGCCCGCATGAAGACAAATTATGCTTTTCTGCCGTTTTTAAAATTAATAAAGATGCAGAAGTAATTGAGCAATGGTTCGGCCGCACCATCATACATAGTATCAAACGTTTTTCTTATGAAGAGGCTCAAGATATTATTGAATCAGGTGAAGGCGAATTAAAAAACATCATTCTTCCATTGCACCAAATTGCACAAACACTCAGAAAAAACAGACTCAGCACAGGTGCTATTGCCTTCGACCGTGCCGAAGTAAAATTCGAAATTGATAAAGACGGTAAACCTTTGCGGGTATTTTTTAAAACCAATAAGGAGTCGAACCAATTAATCGAAGAATTCATGCTTTTGGCCAACAGAAGGGTTGCTGAATTTATAGGAAAAGAAGGGAAAGAAAGCAAGAAAGTTAAAACTTTCGTTTATAGGATTCATGACAGACCCAATGAAGAAAAGCTGAATGCATTTTCAAATTTTATTAAAAAATTCGGATACAAAATCAATACCACCAGTGAGAAAAAAATAGCCAGTTCAATGAACAAACTATTACATGAGGTAAAGGGAAAAGATGAGATGAACGTAATTGAAAACTTAGCCATGCGATCAATGGCAAAGGCAATATACACAACGCAAAACATTGGACATTACGGATTGGCATTCGAGTATTACACGCACTTCACCTCACCCATACGTCGATATCCCGATATGATGGTCCATCGATTACTCGCTATGTATATGGAGAATAGTCCTTCGCAGAATAAAGACCATTACGAAAGTATGTGTAAACATTCCACCGAAATGGAACGTAAGGCAATGGAAGCAGAGCGGGCATCTATCAAATACAAACAGGTAGAATTTATGTCGGATAAAATAGGCCAGAATTTTCCCGGTGTTATTTCTGGCATTACCGAATGGGGCATTTATGTTGAATTAGATGAAAACAAGTGTGAGGGTATGGTTCACATTCGTGAATTGAAAGGCGATTATTATATTTTTGATGAAGATAATTATTGTATCGTTGGAAAACGAACCGGAAAAAAATACCAATTGGGTGATAAGCTGATCATAGAAGTATACCGCACCAATCTTCAAAAGAAGCAATTGGACTTTCGCATTTACGACCCTAACCGCATGGAAGATTTCAACGATGCGTTTAATTTTGACAAGAATAAAGAGCGCAGTTTTAAAGGTGGAAAAAAACCTTCGAAAAACAATAATAAATTCTTTGGTAGTTCAAAAGGTAAAAAGAAAAGATAATGTTATTAAATTATATTTGGATAGGTTTTTTTATTGCATCCTTTTTGGTAGCCTTGTTCCGAACCTTTGGTTATATATTCAGGGGTCCACTTTCTGAATACCTTGGAATTAGCTTTGGGAGCGCCGATGCACAGGTTTTTAATAATATGCTCGATAGCACTTTTAAAATGGCAGAAACAAGCATAGACATATCAATTTATTTGATAGGTGTTATGACTTTATGGCTAGGCATTATGCGAATAGGAGAGAAAGGAGGTGCCATACAATTATTAGGAAAAATAACCGCACCCTTCTTCAGCAGGTTATTTCCTGAGCTTCCCAAAAATCATCCTGCACACGGATCGATGTTAATGAATTTTAGTGCTAACATGTTGGGCTTAGATAATGCGGCTACTCCATTGGGATTAAAAGCCATGAGTGAATTACAGGAAGTGAACGAAAAGAAAGATACCGCATCCAATGCACAAATAATGTTTATTGTAATGAATACTTCGGGCATGACCATAATACCCGTGAGTATTATGGCGATGCGGGCTGCCAACGGCGCACTAAATCCGGCCGATGTTTTTATTCCTTTACTGTTAGCAACCTTTACAACAGCACTTACTGGAATAATTGCAGTTTCGGTATATCAAAAAATAAATTTATTCAACAGGGTAATTTTGACATATATAGGTGGCTTAATGACACTCATTGGACTCTTGATATGGTATCTTTCAGGTTTACCACCGGAAAAAATTGGAACTATTTCACGCTTTTCTGGAAGCTTTTTAATTATTTCGCTGATTACTTTTTTTATAATACTAGCCATTCGAAAAAAGATTAATGTATTTGAGCAATTTATTGAAGGAGCCAAAGAAGGCTTTACGGTGGCAGTAAAAATTATTCCCTATCTGGTTGCCATGTTGGTAGCCATTGGCTTATTCAGGGCATCTGGAGGTTTGGATGTGCTTATAGGACTAATTACTAAATTTTTCAGTTTGTTTAACATGAACACCGACTTTGTAGG
>JAIFLP010000126.1 GCA_020049015.1 Bacteroidota bacterium
CTGTTAATACAGCGGGTAATCCCATAACTATGGCTGACTCAATTAGAGGCAACGATTACAGAACATACATTTTCAAATTTGATAGCGCAGCTTTTAAAGGTATAGTTGATTCAAGCGCAATTTCTAATTTATACCTTAACTTCAATCCAGGTCGTTATTCAGCGCCTTCATATTTAGGTGACTTTAAAGGAACCGTATACATAAAAGAATTCAGTATTGGAAAAAATGTGATTCCTTTAGATTATTTGAATTATGTTAAACTGAGCAGTCCGCAAACCTTTGTAGCAATTGGTAGTAAATTACAATTAACAGTTGACAAACGTCCAATGCATCAAGTAAAAGATTCAATTATTACATGGTCCGTTAGCGACGAAACAAAAGCCACTATTAGCTCTACAGGTGAAGTAACTGGTGTTGCAAATGGTAAAGTTAAAATATATGCTACTGCTACAGGGGGAGTTAAAGACTCTATAAGTTTAGATGTAATTATACCGGTGAGCAAAATAACCATATCATCTGAATCGGGTTCTAACATTGTTATAGTAGGTAAAACCTTACAATTAAATGCAGTAATTGAACCTGCCAATGCAAGTAACAAAGAATTTGTTTGGACAAGCAGCAACGCCAATAACTTGATTGATGATAACGGTTTATTTTCAGCAGGTATGAAAAACATCGTAACCGTTACCGCAACTGCTAAAGATGGCTCTGGAGTAAAAGCTACATTTGTAGTAAGGGTACAGAATATTGAAGTAACTAGTATTGTTATTTCAAGTGAAAATAATGCTACACAATTAGAGCCGCAGGGAACAATGCAGTTAGTTGCTACTGTTGCTCCTGATTCAGCTACATCAAAAGAAGTAACTTGGGCAATAACTTCACCATCTGATGCTTCAGGTTATGCAAGTATTGATGCTAATGGATTGGTTTCATGCGAAGATTTTGGTATTAGCATTACTGTTACAGCAACTTCAAAAATCACCACCAGCAAATCTGCCACATTCATCATTGAATTAGTTGAAAAAGTAGGCTTAGATAAAAATTGGGCTGAAAATATTCAGGTGTTTCCATCTCCAGTAAAAGATAAATTAACTATTAAGAATCTTTCTGATGTAAAAACTATTCAAGTAATCAATTTTATTGGTATAGTTTTAGAAAACGTTTCAGTGAAAGGCAATGAAGTAGGAATTAACACTTCAAACCTAAGTGAAGGGATCTATCTTGTGAAATTCACTTCAAACAACAATGAAACATCAGTTATTAAAATCAGCAAGAAGTAAATTAAGATAATTACTTTTAAATAAAAAAAGAGGGCTTTGCCCTCTTTTTTTATTTGTATTGTTTCAAAGAAAAACTAGTTCCATCATAAGATCCATAGGAAAATAGAGTGATCCATTCACCCAGATTTATAAAACGAGACTTATCATTCAAGGATAGATTCAACATCAAATGACGGTGACCAAAAACAAAAAAATCAACAGAATGGCTAAGCAAATACTTCTTGGCATACTTTATCTGATGCTCCTTATCTTCTCCCATAAAAGTCTCAGCCAAGCCTTTCGAATATCGGCTGTTTTTTGACCATGCATGCCCCAACCAAACAGAAAAATTAGGATGTATGCGTGCAAATAAAAACTGAGCAAAACGACAACGAAATAAGAATTTCAATAATGAATAACCAATATCATTAGATCCTAATCCATCTCCATGCCCAATAAGAAATTTAGAACCATTAATAGTAAATAAAACTGGAGCATGGTATATTGTAGCACCAATTTCTTCTGAAAGATAATCAAAAGCCCATACATCATGGTTGCCTGTAAAAAAATGAATGTTTACGCCCTTATCATTTAATTGAGCTAATTTACCCATAAAACGGGTAAACCCTTTTGGAACAACTTTTTTATACTCAAACCAGAAATCAAAAACATCACCTAATAAAAACAATTCTTGAACATCATTTGAAATGGAATCTAAAAAATGTACCGCTAGTTTTTCTCTTCTCATGCTTTCATTTTTTGGATACAAACCCAAATGCAAATCAGAGATAAAATAGGCTTTTCTGCCGTTCTGCAATACAATTGAATACTCAATAGTAGTCATGAAATTACTTTTTCTGTTGCTTAAAATATACATCTAAAAACATATACAATGTATCGCCAAATAGATCTTTTTCAATTATGACACCATCTTTGTCGATGATATAATTTGAGGGTAATTTGGATACATTATATAAAGGCACCAACTTCGAATTCCAAAACATTAAATCACAGGCATTACTCCAAATCAATTTATCGTTCTTTACTGCATTAATCCATGCTTCCTTATTTTTATCCAAAGATATTTGCAAGATATCAAAACCATTTTTTGAATAGCGCTTGTGTAAATCAATTAAGTTTTGGTTTTCATTTCTCGAAGGTTTATTCCATGAAGCCCAAAATGATAATAGTACTAATTTTCCTTTAAACTTATCTAAACGAACACTATCGCTAGCTATACCAGGCATAGAAAACAGAGGAGCTATATCTCCAACAGCAAGCTTATTAGAGTTTATTTGAGAGCCTGATGTCTCATTGAAATAATCTTTCAGCAGCTTATTCAATTCTAATACCAATTCAGATTCGGGATAATGTTTAAGAAGTGCTGAATCAACCTTTAGAAACAAATCAACATCCTCAGGGATATTAAACAATCTTGTTTTTGGGGTTATGTATTGATTGAGTACGTATAAAACAGGCAAAGAGTTTCGATTCTTCAGGATATAATTTTCCATACTCAACTTAAACGAATCGATGATAAAAAAATAGATTGAATCGAGTTCTTCTCTTATTTTAATGATATTGGGACTATGCGCACTATCGCTATGAATATTGGATAGTTTGGTAATTTCTTTCCTGATTGATTTATTTGCGTGAACCAGATTAAATAGTTCGATATTATCTTCAGAACCTTTAACAACAGCAGAAGATAAAAAGTCTTTTGCATTTATGCCAAGTTGAATTTTTTCACCAGGATGCAGAATTAGATTTAGCATATCGTGCTCATCAGCATAAAGCACAAAATAACCGGCAGATTCGATTTTAAGCTTAAAAAGATGCTCGTGTTTTCCTGCTAAAGAAACAGAATCTATCCCAACTAATCCAGAAGGAGTTCTTTTCTTTAAATAAATCCAACGTTCATCTGGATTTTGGATTTTCAATTCAACAATAGTATTATTTTGATTACATGAGAAAAGTAACAATGATAAGAGAATTGCTAACTGAAATTTGAAGAAATTTGAGATATTCATAGAGGTTCAATTTTAAATCCTGAGTACAAAGGTAGAATTTTAAGTTGAATTAATACAAAAAAAGAAAAAATGAAAAAATCGAAGACTTTATTTCAAAGAAAAAATGAAAACAATTACAAAACAAAAAAATCATATAATCAATATTTTCGGGGCATTCATGAGGTACTACATAATCGAATAAAATGAATTCACTCTCATCGTGTGTTTTTTTTTACTTTTTTTTGCATTTTATTTCAAAAATTATTTTACTTTTGGTAAAAATTAAAAGATGTTCTTTGATTCAATAAAAAAACAAAAAATCAGATTCCGATAAAACTGAATTTAGGTTATTAACATCAAGTTGTCAATAAATAAAAGATCAGACATGAGTATATTGGAAATTGAAAGATTACATTTGGAATCTAAGAACAAAAAAAATAGCAGGAAATTTTTTCCAAAACAAAAATATGAGTTATTTACAGTTTGACAAAAACAACATAGTTAATCTCGACTACTCACTCAGCAGAGAGATTATCAGATCAAACAGGGGAGGTACATATTCCAGTCGCACGATTGTCGGATGCAATACCAGAAAATATCATGGCGTATTGGTTTGTCCTATCGAAGAAATAGATGGAGACAGACATGTTTTACTCTCATCATTAGATGTAACCGTAGTTCAACATGATGCTGAGTTTAATTTTGGAATCCATAAATACCCTGGTGAAATTTTTCATCCAAATGGACATAAGTACATCCGGAATTTTGAAATTGACAAAACAACAAAAACTACCTATCGAGTAGGCGGGGTTGTTTTAACCAGAGAAAGCTTGCTTATATCTAATGAAGAACAGGTAATCATCAAATTCACTTTAGAAGAAGCTAATTCGCCCACCAAATTAAGATTAAGGCCATTCTTGGCATTCAGAAATCATCATGCCTTAAGCAAGGCAAATATGTATGCGAATACGAAAGTTGACAAAATTTCGAATGGAGTAAAATCCAGACTATATAATGGATATCCTGCATTACACATGCAATTATCAAAAGCTAATGAATTTTTACAGGTACCTGATTGGTTCTACAATATAGAATATCAGGAAGAACAAATAAGGGGTTATGATTATCAAGAAGACTTATTTGTACCAGGATATTTTGAAGTGCCAATAAAAAAAGGTGAATCTATTTATTTTTCAGCATCATTAAAAGAGTCTGCACCTGCAAGTTTATCAAGGAAATTTATTAGTGAAACGGACAATCGCATTCCGAGAGACAGTTATTTTAATTGTTTAAAAAGCGCCGCACAACAATTCATAGTGCGTCGTGATAAAAAAGTTGAAATCATTGCAGGTTTTCATTGGTTCGGATCATGGGGTCGTGATACATTCATTTCATTACCCGGCTTAACCTTGGCACTAGATGATGAAAAAACTTGTAAATCAGTAATAGATACTCAAGTTAGCAAACTTAAAGATGGTTTGTTTCCAAATATGGGATCTGATGAAAATCCAGCATTCAATTCTGTAGATGCACCTCTTTGGTTTTTTTGGTCTTTACAAGAATATGCGAAATATACAAAAAATGCCTCTGAAGTTTGGGATAAATATTCCAAACCCATGAAAGCTATTTTAAATGCATTCAAAAATGGCATGTCCTATAATATAAAGATGCATGAAAATGGTCTTATTTGGGCAGGCGAGCATGGCAAAGCTCTTACATGGATGGACGCTGTTGTATTTGGAAAACCAGCAACACCAAGAATGGGATATGATGTTGAGATCAATGCACTGTGGTATAATGCCATTTGTTTTTGTCTTGAATTGGCCAAAGAAGCAAAAGATAATAAATTTACCAAAGAATGGAAAGATATGCCATCATTGATTGCAGACTCTTATGTAAAAACATTCTGGAGCGAAGAAAAAGGATATTTAGCAGACTATGTTGATGGTAATTATAAAGACTGGTCAGTACGCCCCAATCAGGTTATTGCAGCAGCGCTCGATTATAGCCCTATTGAAGACGATATAAAGCGCGCTTTATTAGACAAAGTAGAGCAAGAATTATTAACTCCAAGAGGCTTGCGCACCCTGAGTCCTAAAAATGAAAACTACATAGGTATATACGAAGGAGATCAACCCACCAGAGACAATGCCTACCACAATGGTACTGTATGGCCTTGGCTTCTTGAGCCCTTTTGCAGAGCGTATTTAAATATCCATAAAAAATCTGGTATATCGCTGGTTCAAAAAATATACAACGGATTTGAAGAAGAGATGACCAAACATGGCGTAGGAACCATAGCTGAAATATACGATGGTGATCCTCCACATCAAGCTAAAGGCGCTATAAGTCAAGCATGGAGCGTTGCGGCTTTGTTAAGAATAAACAAAATGATTGAAGAATATTGTAAATGATAATGGTGTCTGAAAATAAAAAAATAATATAATGAGAGTACTCATGTTTGGTTGGGAATTCCCACCGCACATATCTGGAGGTTTAGGCACAGCCTGTTATGGACTAACAAAGGCAATGACTAAAATACCTGGATTGGATATTACCTTTGTAGTTCCAAAAGCGTATGGCGATGAAGATAATGAAAACATGGAGATTAAAGGAGCCAACAATACGACTGTCAATCAGCAACAACTATATTTAAAAGGCTTCAAAAAAGACATTAGTTTTATTAAAGTGGATTCAGCACTCGTACCCTATACCTCAGAAGAGGAGTACTATAGCTTGATGTCAAGATATTCCGAAAAAAATGTACAACTTATGAAAAATAATTTCATAGGAAAATTGCATTTCACTGGAAAATAT
This sequence comes from Bacteroidota bacterium, assembly GCA_020049015.1. Classification (GTDB taxonomy): domain Bacteria; phylum Bacteroidota; class Bacteroidia; order Bacteroidales; family DTGW01; genus JAIFLP01. The sequence continues at coordinate 6,086 of JAIFLP010000126.1, forward strand.
GGAGCTAATCTATATGAAGAAATTAATAATTATGCCATGGTGGCAGCTCAAATTGGAATTGATACTGAGTTTGACATCATACATGCACACGATTGGTTAACGTATCCTGCAGGAATTGCCGCAAAACAAGTAAGTGGCAAACCACTGGTTATCCATGTACATGCCACTGATTTTGACAGAAGTGGTGGAAATGTTAACCCATTGGTATATTCAATGGAGAAACAAGGAATGGAAGCAGCTGATCTAATTATTACGGTAAGTAATTTAACTCGCGACATTGTAATCAACAAATACCATATCAATCCAGAAAAAGTAATCACGGTGCACAATGCAGTTGAACCAATCGACCGCGAAGCCATGAAAGCAGAAAAAGGGATTGACGAAAAAATCGTAACTTTTCTTGGTAGAATTACACTGCAAAAAGGCCCCGAATACTTTATTGAAGCAGCCAATAAGGTAATTAAAAAAATGGACAATGTTCGTTTTGTAATGGCTGGCAGTGGAGACATGCTCAATAAAATGATCAGTCATGTAGCCCGCTTGGGTATTGCCAATCGTTTCCATTTTACAGGTTTTCTTACGGGAGATGATGTATTCCATATGTATTCAATGAGCGATGTTTACGTTATGCCATCAGTATCTGAGCCATTTGGAATAGCTCCACTAGAAGCCATTCAATCTAACGTACCCGTAATTATTTCCAAACAATCGGGAGTTGCAGAAGTTTTAGATCATGCAATAAAGATTGATTTTTGGGATATTGATGCTATGGCCGATGCCATATACGGTATCTTAAATTATCCCGCATTGTCTGTAATGTTTAAAAAATATGGAAAAATAGAAGTCGATAATCTTAAATGGGATAATTCGGCAATGAAGGTTTATAATGTATATCAACAAGCATTACACCAAGTATACACTTTTAATTAAGAAAACAAGGAGAGAAGCAATGAAGACGATTTGCCTGCAATTTAAAGTACATCAACCATTCAGATTCAAAAGATACCGTTTTTTTGATATTGGGAAGAGCCATTATTACTATGACGACTATTCTAATGAGAGTATCGTAAGGCGTTTGGCTTCAAAATGCTTTTTGCCAGCCAATAAAATACTATTGGATCTAATAAAAGAATATGGTTCTCGTTTTAAAATATCTTTTTCTATTTCAGGTGTAGCCATCGATCAATTTGAATTATATGCACCTGAAGTTTTGGAAAGCTTCAAAAAATTGGCAGCTACAAAATGTGTTGAATTTGTATCAGAACCTTATGCTCATTCTTTAGCATCATTAATTGATAAAGAAGAGTTTATTCAACAAATAAAAATGCACGAAGAAAAAATATGGGAAACCTTCGGCCAAAAACCAAAAATATTTAGAAATACGGAGCTAATTTATAATGATGAAATAGGCAACACCTTAGCCGAATTAAATTATAATGCAGTAATGACAGAAGGGGCAAAACATATATTAGGATGGAAAAGCCCAGACTTTGTTTATTGCAATCCCGATAATCCCCGCCTAAAATTACTGCTTCGAAATTATAAATTAAGCGATGATATCCGACTTAGATTTTCTGATCGCAATTGGTCTGAATTTCCATTAACTACAGAAAAATTTGTAGGTTGGTTAAAAGCAACAGATCTTAAAGAAGAAGTTATTAATTTATATATGAATTATGAAACTTTCGGTCATGTCCATGCTCCTGAAACAGGCGTTCATGACTTCTTGAAACATCTTCCTTCTGCCGTTTTTAAACATTCCAATATCACATTCAGTACTCCATCAGAGGTTGCTAAAAAACAACCGGTGGCTCCCATGAATTTTTTACATCCCGTTTCATGGAAAGATGAAGCACGAGATGTTTCGGCTTGGCTAGGTAATGAATTGCAACAAGAGGCAGTTAATAAACTTTATGCTTTAAGTAATAAAGTAAAACTAGTTTCTGATCCCAAATTAAAAAAAGACTGGCTCTATTTACAAGTCAGCGAACATTTCTATTATATGTCAAATCGATTCTTTTCCGGAATTGACGTTAACTCTTATCACAATCCTTATAACTCTCCCTATGATGCATTTATTAATTACATGAATGTATTAAGTGATTTTGAACTCCGATTACAGGAAGCACTAAAAGATGTAAAACCATTAGTTGATAAACCATCAACTAAATTATTTAATAATTCTAAATCAACAACTAAATCTTCAGTAAAAATGACAAAAATTGAAAATGAAATCCCAGGTGCAGTTCCAGAAACTGCTGGTGATGCAACAGTAGCTAAAAAACCTGCTGTAAAGAAAAAAGCAGCTAAGAAACCTGCAGCTAAGAAAAAAGCTGCTGCTAAACCTGCTGCTAAAAAGAAAGTAGCTAAAAAACCTGCTGCTAAAAAGAAAGTAGCCAAAAAACCTGCTGCTAAAAAGAAAGTGGTTAAAAAAGCTGCTCCTAAGAAAAAAGTAGCTAAAAAAGCTGCTCCTAAGAAAAAAGTAGCTAAAAAAGTGGTTAAAAAAGCTGCTCCTAAGAAAAAAGTAGTTAAAAAAGTAGTTAAAAAAGCTGCTCCTAAGAAAGTAGTTAAAAAAGCTGCTGCTAAGAAAGTAGTTAAAAAAGCTGCTCCTAAGAAAGTAGTTAAAAAAGTTGCTGCTAAGAAAGTGGTAAAAAAAGCTGCTGCTAAGAAAGTGGTAAAAAAAGCCGCTCCTAAGAAAGCTGTTGCTAAGAAAAAATAATTGATATTTGTGAAGCATTTAATGTACGGGTATGAATATTTAATTATATTTATACCCGTATTTAATTTTAATATTTATGAGTAGTATAATGAGCAAGCCAGATTATTTATTTGAGGTTAGTTGGGAGGTGTGCAATAAGGTTGGCGGTAT
>JAIFLP010000033.1 GCA_020049015.1 Bacteroidota bacterium
TTTCGACTGACAAATTTTTCATTTTGTCTGCTATCCAAAGTATCCCATGCTATGCTATCCAACGATCCCAATATATTCCAATTTTTAGGATCCCTGTCTGGATCATCGTTACCAGAAGTTATTGAATAACGGTTAAATGCAGTATCAACGGCATATTTAAAAACCAAATAAAAAGGACCTCCTGTATTATCTAACCACTTATTTCCTGTGGCACCATCCACCAATTTATCAATAGTTTCACCAGCAGCAACATTATGACCGGCAGCATAAACTCTATATCCAGGTTTATCAACAAAAACTTGCGCCTGTATACTAATTGAGGCAAAAAACAATAGTAATAATAACCAGTTCTTCATGTTAGTTAATTTAAAAAATTTATAAAATATGCCAATAGCTGACTTATTTTACAATATTAGTAAATTAAACCCTAATTTCAAAATGCTAAGAAAGTTTAAATTTATAAATTTCGTAGGAAGGACTTGTTACATGTTGATACCCTTCATGCTTCCATATACCAATATGAGGGTGGCTTACACCATTAAAAGTAGTTGTTTTCACCATCGTGTAATGAATCATATCTTCAAATACTATTTCATCGCCAATTTTTAATTCCTTATCAAAAGACCAATTGCCCATAAAATCGCCAGATAAGCAACTATTTCCACCCATGCGGTAACATGGTTTACCGGGTATTTCATCACTTGCCCCAATAATCCGGGGTTTATAAGGCATTTCTAAACAATCGGGCATGTGCGCAGTAAAAGACACATTGAGAATAGCAGTTTTCACGCCATTGTTTTCAACAATATCCTCTACCCTTGATAATAAATATCCGGTTTCCCAAGCAAATGCAGCACCTGGTTCTAAGATTATTTCCAAGGCATACTTATCTTTAAACCTCTTTATTCGCTCAATCAGCTTGTTTGTATCATAGCCCTTTCTGGTCATTAAATGCCCTCCGCCCATATTAATCCATTTTAATTGATGAAAATAAGGTGAAAACTTTTTTTCAAATGAATCAATAGCCTTTACAGATTCATCGGCAGAAGACTCACACAAAGCATGAAAGTGAAAACCTTCAATTGAATCAGGTAATTTATCCGGCATATCTTTTAGTAAAATTCCCAATCTCGATCCGGGTGAACAGGGATTATATAATGCTGTACCCACCTCAGAATACTCTGGATTTACGCGTAATCCAATAGAGCGATGCTCATAATAGGATTTCACTCGATCTTGATGCTTTAAAAATTGAGCTATTGAATTAAATGTGATATGACTGCTATATTTTAATATTTGATCAAACTCTTCATCAGTATAAGCTGGAGAATAAGTATGTGCGGGCACTTTCATTTCTTCAAAACACAAACGTGCTTCATGTACCGAACTGGCTGCAGCTCCACTAATATATTCCCGCACAATAGGAAATACAGACCACATAGAAAATCCTTTAAACGCCAGAATAATCTTGGCACCCGACTGCTCGCTAACCATTCGAATAATTTCAAGGTTTTTTCGCAAAAGATTTTCGTCCAACACAAAACAAGGATTGGGGATTTTTGAAAAATTAGGCAACATGCAAAAAATATTTTATGTTTGCAAAGATAAAAAAATATACTATATGATAAAACACATTGTTTGCTGGAAACTGAAAGATCAGGCTGAAGGAAGAGAAAAAGCAGAAAACGCTTTAAAAATCAAAGAATTAATAGAAAACCTAAAAGCCTTTATACCCGAAATTATAAGTATAGAAGTTGGCATCAACGCAATCGGCACCCCTGTAAATAATTGGGACGTTGTACTATACAGCAAATTTGCTGATATGAAGGCTTTGGAAAAATATCAAACACACCCGGAACATCTTAAAGTAGTGGAATTTGTAAAAAAGGTAGTGGAATCGAGGGTTTGCGTTGATTATTAGTTTTTTCTTTTTTTTATGGATAAATTTAATTAGGTTTGTTGGCATTTTAAAAATTGCGGAGTGATAATCAAATGAGCAACAAATTTTCTGAATATAAGAATTTTAACCTTTCTGAAATCAATAAAGAAAGGGTTGAAAAGTGGCAGAAGGAGAATACTTTCGAAGAGAGTCTGAAAATCAGGGCCAATGCCCCTGAATATGTTTTCTATGAAGGGCCACCTTCGGCAAATGGCATGCCCGGCATTCACCATGTAATATCCCGAACACTAAAGGATATATTTTGCCGCTACCAAACCATGAAAGGCAAACTGGTAAAAAGAAAAGCCGGTTGGGATACCCATGGATTACCTGTTGAATTGGGTGTGGAAAAAACCTTAGGGATTACAAAAGAAGATATTGGCAAAAAAATTACGGTTGCAGAATATAATGAGCATTGTCGCAAAGCAGTAATGAAATATACCAAAGAATGGGAAGATCTTACCCTCAAAATGGGCTATTGGGTAGATATGGAGAATCCCTATATAACATACGATAATCGGTATATTGAAAGCTTGTGGGCACTTTTGAAAATGCTGTATGATAAAAAACTTATATATAAAGGATATACCATACAACCCTATTCTCCAGCTGCTGGTACCGGATTGAGCACCCATGAACTTAATCAGCCTGGATGCTATAAAGATGTTAAAGACACTACCATTGTGGCTCAATTTAAAGCCATTCGAAATGAAGTATCAGAAAAATTATTCGCAAAAACAAATACCGATGTGTTTTTCTTAGCATGGACCACTACTCCTTGGACATTACCATCTAATACAGCCTTATGTATAGGTGCCTCCATTGAGTATGTTTTGGTAAAAACATTCAATCCCTATAACGGCACTCCCATTAGTGTAGTGCTTGCCAAAGACTTGATGAATGTCTACTTCAATGAAAAAAACAAAGATTTAAAACCAGAAGATTACAAAACCGGTGATAAAAATATTCCTTTTGAAGTAGCAGCTTCCTATACTGGTAAAGAACTGGAAGGAATGCGATACGAACAATTATTGCCTTTCCAACAACCAGAAACAGGTGATGCCTTTCGGGTGATTACCGGCGATTTTGTTACCACTGCTGATGGTACCGGAATTGTACACATTGCACCTAGTTTTGGAGCCGACGACTTTAGGGTTGCCAATCAAAATGGCATTGGCGCGCTTACTCTTGTTGACAAACAAGGCAAATTTATTGAAGGTTGCGGTAATTTAACTGGACGCTTTGTTAAAAATGCATACGATCCCAATCTTAGTGAAAATGACGAAAGCGTTGATGTATTTATTGCCGTAAAACTCAAGAATGAAAATAGAGCATTCAAAATTGAGAAATACGTGCATACGTATCCACATTGCTGGAGAACTGATAAACCAGTATTGTATTATCCTCTAGACTCATGGTTTATAAAAACTACAGCCGTAAGAGAAAAAATGATGCAACTAAACGATACCATAAATTGGAAACCCGCATCAACCGGCAGTGGACGATTTGGTAAATGGTTAGAAAATTTGGTTGATTGGAATTTGTCACGTTCCAGATATTGGGGAACGCCCCTTCCTATTTGGAGTACCGAAGATGGTGAAGAACGCATTTGCATAGGATCTGTGTCAGAATTAAAATCAGAAATAGAAAAAGCCATTGCAGCAGGTATAAAAACCATAAATCCTTTTTCTCAATACAAAGAAGGAAATTACACAAATGAAAATTACGATAGCTTCGACTTGCACCGACCTATAGTTGACGATATCAAACTGGTTTCTCCAAAAGGAAAAGAAATGCACAGAGAAGCTGATTTGATTGATGTTTGGTTCGATTCAGGAGCCATGCCATACGCTCAAGTTCATTATCCCTTTGCCGTTAAGGAACTCGATAAAGTTTTTCCTGCCGATTTTATTGCAGAAGGTGTTGATCAAACACGTGGATGGTTCTTTACATTGCATGCTATAGCTTCTATGTTGTTCGATTCTGTTGCATTTAAAAATGTTATTTCAACAGGTCTGGTATTAGACAAACATGGCAATAAAATGTCGAAACGTCTAGGTAATTCGGTTGATGCCTTCGAAACCATCGAAAAATATGGTTCTGATCCGGTACGTTTTTACATGATTACCAATGCTCAACCGTGGGATAATTTAAAATTTGATGTTACAGGGATTGAAGAAAGTATGCGAAAATTCTTCGGTACGCTTTACAATACCTATTCATTCTTTGCCCTTTATGCAAATGTTGACGGTTTTAATTACCAAGAAGAAGAAATTCCATTAGACCAAAGACCAGAAATTGACCGATGGATTATCTCTCTTTTAAACAGTTTAATTAAAGATGTTGATGATGCGTATAATTCATACGAACCCACACGTGCGGGAAGAGCTATTCAAGATTTTGTTGGAGAAAATCTGAGCAACTGGTATGTTCGACTTAACCGAAAACGCTTTTGGGGCGGCGACTATAATCAGGATAAAATTGCGGCATATCAAACTCTATATACATGCTTAGAAACAGTTGCTATTTTGCTTGCGCCTATATCTCCATTTTATTCCGATAAATTATTTTGCGACCTGAACAAATCAACAGGAAAACACAAAGAGCAATCTGTTCATTTGACTGACTTCCCTTCTTATGCACAAAAGCAAATTGACAAATTATTAGAAGAAAGGATGGATATTGCGCAAAAAATATCTTCAATGGTACTGGCACTGCGCAGAAAAGTAAATATTAAGGTAAGACAGCCATTACAAAAAATAATGATTCCTGCGCCATCACAATCTTTCAAAGAGCAGGTAGATAAGGTCAAAAACCTTATCCTTACAGAAGTAAACGTTAAAGATCTCGAATACATTTCAGATGCAAGAGGAATATTGGTAAAAAAAATAAAAGCTAACTTCAAAACCTTGGGACCTAAATACTCCCAAATGATGAAGCAAATAGCCGCTTCCATTGCTGCTTTTAATCAAGATGATATTTTTAACTTTGAAGCCAACGGGAAACACGTCATCACTATTGAAGGTAAAGTAATTGAATTGGGATTAGAAGATGTAGAAATTATTTCGGAAGATATTCCAGGCTGGTTGGTAGCTAATGAAGGAGTGCTTACCGTAGCCTTGGATATTTCCATATCTGAAAATCTTAAACAAGAAGGTTTAGCCAGAGAATTGATCAATCGAATCCAAAACATCAGAAAAGAAAGCGGATTTGATGTTACTGACAAAATTATCATTTCCATAGGCAAACACGAAGAATTAAATCAAGCCGTTGAACAATTTGGCGAATACATCAAAACGCAAACATTAGCTGAAAAAATATCCTTAGAGGATAAACTATCCGGCGATCACATTAAAAATATTGAAATAGACGAAAACATTGAAACGATAATAAAAATAACACGTATATAAAAATAACGTACAGACAGATTATAATCTGTCTCAAAAAAAAAACCATGGGCGAAAAAACAAGATACTCCGACACAGAATTAGAAGAATTCAAAACTCTAATTCATGATAAACTTGATCAGGCAAAGAAAGATTATGATTTGCTGAAAAGTGCTATTACTCAAGATGGGAGTAATGATACTCAAGATACCTCTCCAACATTTAAAGTATTGGAAGAAGGTGCAGCTACCCTTTCAAAAGAAGAAGCTGGAAAATTGGCTCAGCGTCAGCAAAAATTCATACAGCACCTTCAAGCGGCATTGATTCGCATAGAAAACAAAACTTATGGGGTTTGCCGCGAAACAGGAAAACTAATTTCTAAGGAACGCTTGAGAGCAGTTCCGCATGCTACACTAAGTATTGAAGCAAAAAATGCCCAGAAGTAGTATGTCAAAAGCTTGGATGTCAGGGCTATTAGTGTTTATCATTCTTTTAGCCGATCAGTTACTCAAAATATGGGTAAAGACGCACATGCACCTCAACGAAGACATCCCAGTATTAGGAAATTGGTTCATGTTGCGATTTATTGAAAATAATGGAATGGCTTTCGGTATGGAATTCGGAGGTGAAACTGGTAAATTGATCCTTAGCATATTCAGAATCATAGCCATTGGTGCAATAGTATGGTATTTAGTAAGTCTAATTAGAAAAAATGAACCTATAGGACTCATCATTATCATTTCATTAGTTCTTTCTGGCGCCTTGGGAAACCTTATCGACAGCGCATTTTATGGCATGATATTCTCTGATAGTGGCTATCATCCATCTTTAGTGGCAAGCATATTTCCTGCTGAAGGCGGTTATGAATCATTTTTACACGGGAGGGTTGTAGATATGTTTTACGTAGAACTGATCAATACCAACCTTCCTCAATGGGTTCCATTTTGGGGCGGTGAAGATTTTATTTTTTTCAGACCCATCTTTAATATTGCAGATTCAGCCATATCGATAGGAGTAATTTTAATATTAATTTTCCAAAAGCGCTATTTTAAATAAATTTTTATTAATTTTGCGTTCCAATTGTTTTGGTCTTTTGGCCGAGTGGCTAGGCAGCGGTCTGCAAAACCGCGTACGGCGGTTCGAATCCGCCAGAGACCTCTCAAATTAGGCTGTTTCAATAGAAACAGCTTTTTTTTTATTATGTTATGGAGTATATTACAATTTTGTTTTTGGCAATTGGTCTATCCTTTGACACTTTCGCTGTCTCAATTACCTGCGGTTTGGTTAAAACCAATCTGCAATTTAGACAAGCAATTAAAATTGCTTTCATTATGGCATTTTTTCAAGCACTTATGCCTATTGTAGGTTGGTTAATTGCTAGCAGCATTAATAATTACATTGAAAAATACGACCATTGGATAGCTGCGATACTATTAACTATTTTGGGTATTAAAATGATATTAGAAAGTTTTAAAAAAGAAGAACATAAAAATTTCGATCCCCTAAATCTTAAAGTTAATATCACCCTAGCACTGGCAACCAGCATTGATGCTCTTTTTGTTGGTTTTACTTTCGCCCTTTTTCATTCCGGACTTATAATGCCTGTAATTATTATTGGCACTGTAACATTTATTGTAGCGATGTTGGGAATGCTATTTGGTAAAAAGATTGGAGCTGCTTTTGGAAAAAAACTGGAAATATTGGGAGGTATTATACTTATTATTATTGCTGTTAAAATCTTGTTTAGTCACTTATAAACCAACGTACAGGTAAATAAGAAGCCAATGTTCCCATTGCCATTACAGTAATTACCACACCTACAAAATCAGTGAATCGCATTTCAACCGGATAAGCACTAATAATAAAAGTACCTGCACCTGCCAATTCTATAAATCCAAATTGTATCTGTAACCAACAAACAAATCCGCCAAATATCAAACCAGTTAACGCACCCAAAAAACTAATCATAATTCCTTGAAGAAAGAATACTTTTTTAATTTCATGTAATTCAGCACCCAAATGCTTAAATATGCTGATGTCCGTTTTCTTATCAATCAAAAGCATGGCTAGCGAACCCGACACATTAAAGAAAGCAATTAATAGAATAAATGATAAAATTAAATATATAGCAAATTTTTCTGATTTCATTATCTTGTAAAACAACTCCTGCTGTTGATAACGATTTTTAACCTTAAACGAAGGGCCTAATAAAGCTTGTAATTCCTTCTGCGTGTGATTTGTATTTACCTTCTGATCCAATTTTATTTCAAAAGCCGAAACTTCATTTGAATATCCAAATAGTTCGCGCGCATATATCAAATCGGTAATTACATATTTCATATCGGTTTCCTGCTCCACTGAAAAAGTAGCAGAAGGAAAAAGATATTTGTGTTCAAATGCCTCTTCAGGATTCGAAGACAATTTTGCCAACCTGCGGGGAGCATATATATGGAGGGGATCAGACAAGCTGACATTTATTGACAAATGATAAGCGATGCCTTGTCCAACCATTCCATAATTAAAAATAGAATAATCCCGCATCCGTTCTCCTTCATATATCATAGTATCAATTCCATTCACCATATAATAAACCGAATCAACACCTTTAACAGTTGCTACATGCTGTTTATCTCTATATTTTAGCATAGCATTATCTTCCAAAACCGCTGAAACATATTTAATACCTTTTAAATTTTTAATGCGCATGCTCATTACAGAATCTGGAACAAACACTTTTCCGCTGATGGGAATTACTTTTAAATCAGGATCAAAAGAATTAAAAAGAGATTTTATTAGACCATCAAAACCATTAAAAACGGATAAAACAATGATTAGAGCAGCTGTGCAAAACATAACTCCAGCTAATGAAATAAATGAAATGATGTTAATGGCTGTCCTTGTTTTGGCAGAAAAAAGATATCGTGATGCTATGAATATAGGAAATCGCATTAAAGCTTATATGCTTTAACTATTAAACCTGTACCTGTTCTGTGGCTTAATTTTACATCTAAAGCATTTAATAACAAGCAAAATGGCAAAATCAACATATAATAAAAAGGCAGTATAATAAAAAATAATTTGGAAATATTTAATATGATAATTGGATATTTCATTGAAAACAGCCATGAAATTTTACCGGGATTTCCATACGAATACCTCGCTTCAACGTTTTTAAAGCCAGCCTCAGAAAGTTTATTCTTAATTTCATCCATATTATAACCATCCCTAACGTGCTCTTCAATAAAGGATACATCTCCTTCTTGATGTACATCTGAACCTCCCTGATCAGAGGGAGTAGAAATCAATAAAATACCCTCACATTTTAATGATTGATAAAAGTTCTTAAACACTTGTACGTCCTCTTCTATATGCTCCATAACATCAACCGATAAAATAAGATCGTAGGAATCTGGGTGCGAAAAATTGGTAAGATCAGCTTTTTGAAAACTAACTTGTTGTTCTTTTTTAATTTGTTTAAAAAACTGATTACAATCAGCCACCTGTTCGTCCTTAATTTCTACACCTACAATTTTCCATTCCTTGCTTACTCTAGATAAAAAATAGGAATACTGACCAAAACCACATCCAGCATCCAATACATTTGTTCCTTTAC
>JAIFLP010000113.1 GCA_020049015.1 Bacteroidota bacterium
CTTGCGCCCATTGACCAATATTCCTCACTGCTGCCTCCCGTAGGAGTCTGGTCCGTGTCTCAGTACCAGTGTGGGGGATCATCCTCTCAGACCCCCTAGCCATCGTAGTCTTGGTGAGCCGTTACCTCACCAACAAACTAATGGCACGCATGTCTATCTCTAACCGCCGGAGCTTTAATTATAAAAAGATGCCTTTTCATAATATTATGGGACATTAATTCGACTTTCGCCGAGCTATTCCCCAGTTAGAGGCAAGTTACATACGCGTTACGCACCCGTGCGCCGGTCGCCACCCAGTATTGCTACCTGTGCTGCCCCTCGACTTGCATGTGTTAAGCCTGCCGCTAGCGTTCATCCTGAGCCAGGATCAAACTCTTCGTTGTAAGAAAGAAGTTTACTTATGTCTTAGCTCTGATTTATTACTAGAATTGAAAGTTAAATTCAGAGAAATTAACTTTTAAATCAATCTCTCCTTACCTTTTAATTAGCTTCAATATTTTCAAAGAACTTTTTAAATATCTTTCAGGTTTAATTGCTTGTCTTTTCAAGCTTCTTATTCCTTATTTATTTCTGAACGTTTTCCCGTTTAATTGGGGTTGCAAAAGTAATTAAGTTTTTTCATTCTCCAAACTTTTTTGCAACTTATTTTTTATTTTTTTTTATTCGGTCAATTTTTTATTCCTAATAAAAAATAACAATGAACGTTTCCCTTTTCAATTTAAGTACCTATTGATTTTGTTTGTATCAAATTTAATCGGTACACTTTGTTTTGGGGTTGCAAAAGTAATCAAGTTTTTTCATTCTCCAAACTTTTCACAACTTTTTTTTTATTTTTTTTTATTCGGTCAATTTTTTATTCCTAAATAAAAATAAACATCAATGAACGTTTTCCCTTTTACTCTTCCCGCACTCATTGATATTGTTAGTATCAATTTTAATAAGCACGTTTTGTTTTGGGGTTGCAAAGGTGAATCTTTAATTTTAACTTTGCAAGTTTTTCGTCACTTTTTTTTGATTTTTTTCTTCATCCATTTTAAAGAACTTTCTTTCGGGCTGCAAAGATGATTTATCATCATAAACCCTGCAAGAAAAATCGTATTTTTTTTATTTAACTTCTGTAATGCTTACAAATGAAACACTTAGAAGTGAAATAAGTGAAAAAACTACAACATTTGAAAGAACTTTATTCCCTTTATTTGGGGTTGCAAAGATGCTTCGGTCGTTTGAATTGTGCAAGGTTTTTCTATTTTTTTTTGAAAATTTATTAAAAAAAATGATAAATATTTGATATTCAAATAATTATATCTATCAAAAAACATTAGCGCATAAATTAAAACATGCCTTTTTACCCTACTTTCAATTTTATTCCTTATTTTCGTACCTTAATTTAACATATATACATTATAATATAGTGAGAAATAGTCTGGTCATCATTCCTACCTATAATGAAAAGGAAAATATTGAGAATATGATTCTTAAAATATTCTCCCTTAGTCCTCATTTCGACATTCTTATTATTGACGACAATTCACCAGATGGCACTTCCCTTATTGTGAAAAAGCTTCAGACTTCATACCCTGAAAGATTATTCATATTAGAGCGTCCTGGAAAGATGGGCCTGGGTACCGCTTATATCACCGGCTTTAAATGGGCTCTGGAAAAGCAATATGAGTTTATCTTTGAAATGGATGCAGATTTTTCACATAATCCGGAAGATTTACTTCGACTTTTTGAAGTTTGTTCACTAGATCAGGTTGATCTGGCTATTGGAAGTCGTTATAAAACAGGAGTAAACGTTGTAAACTGGCCAATGGGTCGGGTTTTAATGTCCTATTTTGCTTCCGCTTATGTTAGAATTATTACCGGAATGGATATTCGCGATACTACTGCAGGATTTAAATGCTATAGAAGAAGAGTGTTGCAAGCTATCAATTTTGAAAAAGTAAAGTTTAAAGGCTATGCTTTTCAAATTGAAATGAAATTCACAGTATGGAAAATGGGCTTTAAAATAGAAGAAGTTCCCATTATCTTTACAGATCGCAAACATGGAAATAGCAAAATGAGCGGTGGCATATTCAGCGAAGCCGTTTTTGGCGTTATTAAAATGAAAATCGGTAGTTACTTTAAAAAATATCCTAAACCCAGCCTTTCTTAAAATGAGCCAAACGTATATTGAAAACGTACTAATAGTTAATGAAGGCAAAATCATTAAAGGTGCTGTTTTTATTGATGGCAGTTTCATCAAACACATTATTATAGAAGGGAGCGAATTTACACCTCCTCTAAATGCCCACCGCATCAACGGTGAAGGGAATTATCTTATTCCCGGTGTAATTGATGATCAGGTTCATTTCAGGGAACCTGGTTTAACTCACAAAGCCGATATCTATACCGAATCGAAAGCAGCCATTGCTGGCGGTATTACTTCATTTATGGAAATGCCCAACACCATTCCTCAAACAACTAATCTACCCGCACTTGAGGCAAAATTTGAAATAGCAGCATCTAAATCATTGGCAAATTACTCCTTTTATATAGGTGCTACCAATGATAATTTAAATTCATTGTTGGCAGCCGACCCAAAACATACTGCGGGAATAAAAGTTTTTATGGGTGCTTCTACAGGAAATATGTTGGTAGACAATCCTGAAACCTTAGAGGGCATTTTCAAAAATGCTAAAATGCTTATTGCCACTCACTGTGAAGATGAAGAAACCATCAAAAGAAATCTTACTGAACATATTCAAGAATATGGAGAAAACATTCCCGTAGCGTGCCATCCTAGCATCAGAAGCGCAGAAGCCTGTTATAAATCTTCTTCTCTTGCAATAGCTTTAGCTAAAAAACATGGTTCGAAGCTACATGTTTTGCATATTTCTTCTGCAAAAGAAACAGAGCTATTCGATAATATTACTAAACTTCAAGATAAAAGAATCACTGCAGAAGTGTGCGTTCACCATTTATTTTTTAACCAAAATGATTACGCGACAAAAGGTAATTTTATAAAATGGAATCCAGCAATTAAGGAAGAACAAGACAGAATGGGCTTATGGAAAGCTCTTTTAGACGACAGATTTGATGTAATTGCAACAGACCATGCACCTCATACAATTGAGGAAAAAGGGAACTCTTATCAAAAAGCCCCATCGGGAGCGCCCATGGTGCAACATGCATTAACAACTATGATGGAAATGGTTGATAAAGGCTTCTTTTCAATAGAAAAGCTCGTAACTAAAATGTGCCATAATCCTGCTATCCTATTCAATATCAATCAAAGAGGTTATATTCGCGAAGGTTATTATGCAGATTTAGTCATTGTAGGAAAAACAAAACCTTGGCAAATTAGCAAAAGCAACATACTATATAAATGTGGTTGGTCGCCACTTGAAGGTATTACTTTTAATAATAAAGTATTCAAAACCATTGTTAACGGCAATCTTATATACAACGATGGTGAATGTAACGAAAAATATAAGGGCATGCCTTTGCTTTTCAATAGATAATATATTTTAGACTATAATATCGCAAAAGCTATAAAAAAGAGGAAAAAAAATTACTTTTGTAGGGTAAAAACATAATAAAATGCTAACAGTAGAGAAAATTGGCGGGACTTCGATGTCCCAATTTGGCGATGTTTTGCAAAACATCATAATAGGTAAAAGGAAACAAGGCGATTACTACAATCGCATATTCGTGGTTTCGGCTTATAACAATGTTACCAATTGGTTATTGGAACATAAAAAAACCAAAGAGGCAGGTATTTACATGAAATTCCTAAACAATGAAAAATACAATGAGGCTTTAGATAATTTATTGGAAAAACTGATTGCTCTTAATCGCGAATATAAAGACATTAAACTGGATCAAGACATTGCAGATAAATTTATTACAGAGAGAATTATTCAAACCAAAAACTATTTGAACAATTTGGCCGATGTTTTAGCTACTGGCTATGTCAACAAACAGAATATTCTATTAGCAGCCAGAGAAATACTATCTTCAGTTGGAGAAGCTCATTCTGCATTTAATTCAGTTAATATTCTTAAAAACCACGGTATTCATGCAATATTTATTGATTTGTGCGGATTTAACGATTCAGAATACCTAAGCATTGACGAAAGAATTCACAAAGCATTTAAAGGTCTTGATTTTAACAAAGTATTACCCATTGCAACGGGCTATACTAAAGGTACTGAAGGCATTATGCGGGAATTCGATAGAGGATATTCTGAAGTTACATTTAGCAAAATAGCCGTAGATGTTAAAGCTGATGAAGCCATCATTCATAAAGAATTCCATTTATCATCTGCTGATCCCAAAATTGTTGGAGTAGATAAATCAATTCCTGTAGGATTCACTAATTATAATGTAGCCGATCAACTTGCCGATATTGGCATGGAAGCAATTCATCCCAAAGCTTCTAAACCCATTGAACTAGCAAATATTAACATCCGAATCAAAAATACTTTTGAACCAGAGCATCCAGGTACTTTAATTTCAAAAGATTTTATCAGCAAAGACTCAAAAGTAGAAATTGTAACTGGGTCTGACAAACTATTAGCCATTGATGTACACGACCCGCAAATGGTTGGACAAGTTGGTTTTGACTATAATATGATGCAAATTTTTCAAAGGCATAACGTTAGCTATATTTTAAAAGCTACCAATGCCAACTCAATTACTACTGTGGTTTGGGAAGAAGATGTAACAGAAATTCTTATGGCTGAATTAAAAAATCAATATTACAGTATAATTAGTAAGCCTGTAGCGTTGATCTGTGCAATAGGCACCAACATAGCCAAACCGGGTATTTTATATAAAGCAGCAAAAGCTTTATCTGACAATTCTATAAACATAGAAGGAATGTCGCAAACCATAAGCCAGGTAAATATGCAATTTGTAATCAACAGAGAAGATTTCAAAAAAGCTATTTTGGTTCTCAATGAAACATTATGCGTTAAATAAAAAATTAAATGAGCATACATGAATTATATCATCACCATCCATTAATTGAGGATATAATATCGCAAAGCAAGAATAACAGCACTTCTGCAAGGTTAAAAGGCCTTACAGGCAGTGCTGTTTCTCTTTTAACGGTTTCTGTTTTTGAAAAAACTAACGTTGATTTTATAATAATAGAGAGCGACCGGGAAAGAGCGGTATATTTGCACACTGATTTGGTAAACCTTTTGGGTGAAAAGAATGTACTCTTCTATCCATCGATTTATAAACGGGGTATCCAATACAAACAAATTGAAAAAGAACACTCCATCCAAAGAAATGAGGTTTTAAGTTATTTAGGAAAACACAACAAATTTGAAAAAAAACTCATCATTACTTATCCTGAATCCATTGCAGAGAAAACCATTTCACCCGATGATTTAAAAAACAACAGTTTACAGATTAAAACAGGTGAAAAAATTGACAATGAATTTTTAAAAGATGTTCTTTCTGAGTATGGCTTTGATCGATGCGATTTTGTCTATCAACCCGGTCAGTTTTCTATTCGTGGAAGTATTGTAGATGTATTCCCTTTTAGTAGCGAAAAGCCTTATCGTATCGATTTTTTTGGTGACACCATTGATAGCATTCGATTATACGATATCAATACTCAGCTTTCTGAAAGTCGCATTGACGCTGCTGATATAATACCGGATACTGAAACCATAATTAAAAAAAAACGCGTTAGTCTTTTCGAATATCTTGAACAGAACACTATTATATTCACCCATCAGTCGCAATACATTGCCGATAAAATAAAAAATATCCGATATCAATATGAAGAAACGGATGATTCAAAACAAAATAGCTGTGATGAGGTTTTAATTAATGCCGAGGATTTTAAAAGCAAAATGGAGCAATTCTGCCACTTTGAATATGGTCAGCATAGTATCCTCAAACTTACCGATAGCTTTGAATTTGAAACACAAGCGCAACCAATCTTTAAAAAGAATTTTGAACTACTCTCCGATTTTTTAAAGACACAAGAAGAAAAAGGTTTTAAAAATTACATTCTAACAGAAAATCCAACACAAACACAACGTCTAAAGGAGATATTTAATGAAATAAAACAAAAACCTAGTTTTGAAACTGACAAAATCACATTACATGGGGGTTTTTCAGATGCTACCCTCTCCGTTTGTGTATTCAACGATCATGAGATTTTTGAAAGGTATTACAAACCAAGATTAAAACAAGGATTTACCAAAAGTGAAAGTTTTACATTAAATGAAATAACCCAATTACAACCAGGAGATTATGTAGTGCACGTTGACCATGGCATTGGAAAATATGGCGGACTAGAAAAAACAGAAATCAATGGTAAAGCACATGAAGTAATAAAACTGATATACAAAGATAATGATGCACTTTACATCAGCATCCATTCTTTACACAGAATATCAAAGTACAAAGGAAAAGATGGCAGCGAACCTAAAATTTATAAATTAGGTTCTGGCGCTTGGCAAAAACTGAAAGAAACAACAAAACGCAAAGTAAAAGATATTGCCAGAGAATTGATTACACTTTATGCAAAACGCATTGCCAGTGAAGGTTTTTCATTTTCAAACGATACTTATTTGCAACAAGAGTTGGAAGCTTCTTTTATATATGAAGATACACCTGATCAATTAAAAGCTACGATAGCAGTCAAAAAAGCCATGGAATCACCATACCCCATGGATATGCTGGTTTGCGGTGATGTGGGATTTGGAAAAACAGAAATAGCTATCAGAGCTGCATTTAAAGCCGTTAACGATAGCAAGCAGGTTGCGGTATTAGTTCCTACTACTATTTTAGCACTTCAACACTTTAATACTTTCAAGGAACGTTTAAAAGATTTTCCTTGTAATGTTGATTATATAAGCCGTTTAAAAAGCACTTCCAGCATTAGACAAAGTCTTAAAGATTTATCAGAAGGAAAAACAGATATTATTATTGGAACACATAAATTGATAGGCAATAATATTAAATTTAAAGATATTGGACTACTAATCATTGATGAAGAACAAAAATTTGGAGTAGGGGCAAAAGAAAAACTCAAGCAATTGAAAGCCAATGTTGATACTCTCACGCTAACAGCAACCCCCATACCAAGAACATTGCAATTTTCTTTAATGGGAGCAAGAGATTTATCCATTATCAATACGCCTCCACCAAACAGACATCCTATTATTACTGAATTGCATACTTTTAACGAAGCCATTATTAAAGAGGCAATAGAATATGAATTATCGAGAAAAGGACAAGTGTTTTATATTCATAACCGGGTTCAGAACATTAAGGATGTTGAATTAATGCTTAACAGAATATGTCCGGGTATAAAAACTATTTCGGCTCATGGACAATTAGAAGGGGAACAACTTGAAAAAATTATGCTCGATTTTATCGCAGGAGATTATGATGTTTTGGTTGCAACCAGTATTATTGAATCAGGACTTGACATTCCAAATGCAAATACCATAATTATAAACCAAGCACAAAACTTCGGTTTGAGTGATTTGCACCAATTACGGGGAAGGGTGGGCCGAAGTAATAAAAAGGCTTTTTGCTATTTATTGGCTCCTGCTTTATCAACACTCACAACAGAAGCCCGAAGAAGACTTAAAGCCATTGAAGATTTTTCAGAATTGGGAAGCGGCTTTAATATTTCTTTACAGGATTTAGACATCAGAGGTGCCGGTAATCTTCTGGGTGGCGAACAAAGTGGTTTTATTGCCGATATTGGCTACGAAACCTATCAAAAAATACTCAATGAAGCATTAGAAGAATTAAAAGAGGATGAGTTTAAAGATGTTTATGATTCTCAACAAAATGCAAAAGATATTCAGACCATATCTGCCAAAGATTGCACCATTGACACTGATCTTCCTGCATTATTTCCGGAAGAATATATTTACAATATTGCCGAGAGAACTAAACTATACAGAGAACTTGATAATATTTCGGATGAAGATCAATTACATACTTTTAAATTGCATTTACTCGATCGCTTTGGTAAAATACCAGCAGCCGCCGAAGAATTGCTTCAAATTGTAAGCCTGCGAAAATTAGCCAAAACAATGGGTATTGAAAGAATTATTCTGAAAAATGATAAAATGCTTATCTATTTTATAGGCAATCCCCATTCATTATTTTATAAATCAGAAACCTTTACAAGAATTTTAAGTCAAATTCAAAAAAATGCACGCCTTTATAAAATAAAAGAATCAAAAGAAAAGTTAAGTATGGTTATGGAACAGATTAAAAGTATACAACAGGCATATTTGTCATTACGCAAACTTAATGGTGAGGCATGAATCTTTTAATTGATATAGGCAACAGTTTTATAAAGATTTGTATTACATCGGAAAACAAAATTCTTTACCAAAGCAAATTTATGCATGATGCATGGACAGATTCGCTAAAAAAGATTGCATACCCCATTTCTAAATGCATAATATGTGATTCGGGAAAATTAAAAACCGAAAGCTTACATGACATTAAATTAATTACCGATAAAGTTATAACTTTAACAAGCCTCACTTTATTACCTATTGAAATTGATTACGAAACCCCAGAAACATTGGGAAGTGACAGAATTGCAGCAGCAGTAGGGGCTTATTTCATGTTTCCCAACCAAAATAACTTGATATTTGATTTGGGTACGGCAATTACAATAGATTTTATAGATAGCAAAGGTGTTTATAAAGGTGGTAATATTTCTCCGGGTATTGACCTACGGTTTAAATCTTTACACCAATTCACCGACAAACTACCCTATTTGCAGCCATCGGATACATACAGCTTAACAGGAAAAAACACAAAAAGTGCCATTA
>JAIFLP010000107.1 GCA_020049015.1 Bacteroidota bacterium
CATGTTATTTTGAAAAACAAAGGCAGGGGCTGTGTTGCTAACTACAAGGGAATTTTCACCATCATCGTTCAACCTGGCGACACCCTTAGTTTTTCGAGTATAGGGTATCAAAAATCGTATTTAGCCATACCTGATAGTCTAATCAAGAAACATTTGGCATTGGATATCTATTTATTTTCTGATACGATACTTTTAGAAGAAATTAAAATTTTTCCATGGAAAACATACGCTGAATTCAAAAATGCCGTTATTACCTTAAAGTTAAAAGAGCAAAAAGACATTGAAAATGCAAGAAAAAATATTGCTTTGGTAAAAACGCAAATAATAATGAATGATGCTGCAGTTCCTAACGTTAATTTCCGACAGGTTATGCAAGGCTATTATGAAAAAACATTTATTCAAGGGCAGTATCCATCTATAAGTATTATGAACCCATTTAATTGGGCAAAATTTTTCAAAGCATTGGAAGATGGCACTTTCAGGGATTCACGCGATTTAAGAAATGTTGGAAATGAAGATTAATCGAATAATTATTTTCTTTATACAATTTTTTTCACCTCTAATTTTATTATCCCAAACGGTGGAGATAAGAGGGAAAATAAGTGATTCAGATGGAGTTGCCATGAGTATGGCCAATGTAAGTGTAGAAGGGAAAGGAGTAGGAACCTCCACCGATATAAAAGGAAATTTCAAATTAGTAGTGCCCTACGAAGAAAATCTGAACATTGTAATTACCAGTATTGGTTACATAGGTAAGAAAATCAATTTAAAAGTTACACCCGGTGAAATGGTAAAGCTGAATGAAGCTTTGGAAATAGATATTAAAGAATTGGGAGATGTACATATTTTGGGCAAAACCGATATGAGCGGAATCATGCAGAAGATAGAAATGAAGCATGCTATAAATATACCTAATTCAGGCAATATAGAAACGATTATAAAAACAATGGGCGTACAATCGAATAATGAACTTAGCTCACAGTATTCGGTGCGGGGAGGTAGCTTTGATGAAAACCTTGTATATATTAATGAAATTGAAATATACCGTCCATTTCTGGTTAAATCGGGGCAGCAAGAAGGACTTAGTTTTGTGAATCCTGATTTGGTTTCGTCGCTAAAATTTTCAGCAGGGGGATTCGATGCGGGATATGGCGACAAGATGTCATCTGTATTAGACATTAGTTATAAAAATCCTACAAAAAACAAAGGATCAGTATCGGCTAGTCTTTTGGGTGGCACAGCGCATTTAGAAGGAAGTAGCAGCAATAAAAAATTCAAATATCTTATGGGAACTCGCTACAGGAGTTCACAATACCTTTTAAGTACACAAGACACAAAAGGTGAGTACAAGCCTAGGTATAATGATATACAGTTATCCTTAAGTTATTCACTAAGCAGTAAATCAGATCTCAATTTTTTAGGAGCCTATTCTCAAAATATATTTGAATTTCAACCATCGGAACGAAATACCAGTATAGGCTCTATAGCACAAACCTTACAATTTGTTTCGTATTATGAAGGGAACGAATACGATAAGTTTTCGACCTTAATGGGGGCATTAACGTATCAGTATAAACCTAATAAAGACATGCAATTGGGATTGACGTTATCGCGATTTTCGTTAAATGAAAATGAGAGTTATGATATATTGGGTCAGTACTGGCTTAATGAATTGAATGTTGATCCAACATCAGGCTCATCAGAAAGCGGAAGGAATATAGGAGTTGGATCATTAATGAATCATGCCCGCAACCGATTGAAATCAGATGTTACAGCACTTTCTCATCGAGGATCATATAAGCAAAATCAAATTAAATATCGTTGGGGAACATCAATACAAATGGAAGAAATAGATAGTCGCAAGCGTGAATGGGAGCTTACTGATTCAGCAGGATTTTTTGTGCCAATAAATGATACCGCTATTACTATGTACCAGGTTTTGCGATCTGATACCAACATTATAAGCATCAGATATGCGGGATTTGGTCAAGCAACCTATGAGTGGGAAGCAGAAAAAGGAAAATTCTTTACTACAGCGGGTATCCGTTATAATTATTGGGCATACAACAAAGAATTGCTGATAAGTCCCCGTGCTAATATATCCTTCCAACCACAAGAAAAAAAACAATTATTAATGTATTTATCGGGAGGTGCTTATCATCAAATACCTTTTTACAAAGAATTGATGATGTTAGACGGCACATACAATACAAAAATTAAAGCGCAAAGATCGCTTCAAGGAGTTTTAGGAATTAGCAATAGTTTTATAAGATGGGGGAAACCTTTCAAATTTACAACTGAATACTATTACAAGCAATTAAGTAATTTAATTCCTTACAAAGTAGATAATGTAAGTATTGAATATTCAGGAAAAAACATGTCGGAAGGTTATGCAACAGGATTAGAATTTAAGATTAATGGAGAATTTGTGAAAGATGCAGAATCGTGGGCCAGCATAAGCTTTATGCGTACGAGGGAAAACATTGAAGGCGATTTTTTTATTGATAGTGAAGGGAATAAACAAGAAATTGGTTATTTTCCAAGACCTAATGACCAATTGGTGAATGTGAATGTTTATTTTCAGGACTATTTACCAAACAATCCCACCTACAGGGTATACCTTACGCTAATATATGGTAGCCGATTGCCTTATCAATCGCCAGAAGCAGACAGATATGACAAATTCATAAAACTACCGCCCTATAGAAGGGCAGATGTTGGCTTTTCGAAAATTCTAAAAAGTGAAGAAAAGGTGTTAAAATCTGGGAATCCATTCAAAAATTTCAGCAATATTATTTTGAGTGCCGAAATATTGAATTTATTCGATATTCGCAATACGGTATCCTATATGTGGTTGCGAACGGTATCGAACGATACGGGAGAATGGAGTAATTTTCCAATTAATAATTACCTTACAGGTAGAAGGATAAATGTGAGACTCTTGTTTCAGTTTTAAAATACAACCTCGTATATTTATACATAAAAAATCGATTGATTTTATAAAAAAAATAAAAATCCTTTGATAGTAGATATTCTTGAATTAATATTGCGTAATATTTATAGATTTTCACTGTATAATTATTTAAAACAAAAATCATAATGGCAACAAAAAAAATGAAACCAGAAGAGTATATTGCAAAGGAAGATAAATATGGAGCACACAATTATCATCCGCTTCCGGTTGTTTTATCAAAAGGAAAAGGCATATACTTATGGGATGTTGAAGGCAAGCAATACTTTGATTTTCTTTCAGCTTATTCTGCTGTTAACCAAGGACATTGTCACCCAAAAATTATTGCTGAATTAAAAAAGCAAGCTTCAAAATTAACACTAACCTCTAGAGCATTTTACAACAATATTTTGGGTGAATTTGAAGAATACATCACCAAATATTTTGGATATGACAAAGTATTGCCAATGAATTCAGGGGCAGAGGGAGATGAGACAGCGTTGAAACTTTGTCGTAAGTGGGCATATAAAGTAAAAGGGATTAAAGAAGATGAAGCCAAGATTATTGTATGTGAGAATAATTTTCACGGACGTACGATAACTATAGTTTCCATGTCAACTGATCCGGATTCATATGCAGGCTTTGGCCCGTATACACCTGGTTTTATTAAAATACCCTACAATGATATTAAAGCATTGGAAGATGCACTAAAAGATAAAAATATTGCAGGATTTTTAGTAGAGCCGATACAAGGTGAAGCGGGAGTATTTGTTCCAGATGCGGGATATTTGAAAAAAGCATATGATTTATGTAAAAAGAACAATGTACTTTTCATAGCCGACGAAGTACAAACAGGGCTAGCAAGAACAGGTAAATTGTTGGCATGCGATCATGAAGGAGTAAGACCAGATATCTTAATTTTAGGAAAAGCTTTATCGGGAGGAGTGCTACCTGTATCTGCGGTACTAGCCGATAATGAAATCATGCTTACCATTAAACCTGGAGAACATGGCTCTACCTTTGGGGGCAATCCTCTTGCTTGTAAAGTAGCCATAGCTGCATTACAAGTGATAAAAGAAGAAAAACTATCCAAGAGATCTGAAGAATTAGGTGAAATATTCAGAACTGAGCTTAAAAAGATTAAATCGCCAATGATTGAATTGGTTAGGGGAAAAGGCTTGTTGAATGCGGTTGTTATAAAGCCAATGAATGGTAAGGAAGCATGGGATGTATGCGTAGCATTAAAAGAGAATGGTTTATTGGCTAAGCCCACACATCAGCACATTATAAGGTTTGCCCCACCATTAGTAATTAAGAAAGCCGAATTAATGAAAGCAGTAAGCATCATTGCAAAAACAATAAAACAATTTGAATAAAAAAAAGCCGGTTCGTCCGGCTTTTTTTATAACCAAATAATTGCTTTTCCGTATGATACCAAAAATACATCGGATGTATAAACTAATGCGTTATCTTTTTTTCCTCCTTTCAGTCTTTGCCATATTATCATGCCAGTCGGTTATAAAAAAGCCTGAAGCTAAAAGTGGGATCATTGATTTAAGAGGGGTTGATATAAGTAAAAATGGCTTAATAGAGCTCAAAGGAGAATACGAATTCTATCATAAGAAATTTTTAAAACCCAGCGATTTTAAGCTATCCCAAAATCCAGATGCTATTGTTAAGGTTCCCGACACTTGGAGTTCTTATTTAATAAATGATGAAAAAGTTGAATTATATGGTTATGGAACGTTTCGTTTAAAAATTTTAGTGAACAAATCGTTAAAAAGCTTCCGATTAAAAATTGATGAACAAACACCTGCCTCACGCTATTATATAAATGGGCAATTGGTTGCATGGAATGGGGAATTAGGTATTAATCGCAAAGAAATGGAACCCCAACTCAATATTTTTTTTAAAGATTTTAATATAACCTCAGATACAATAGAGCTGGTAGTAAATATTTCAAATTATCATATAGATAAAGGTGGAATCATTTATCCTTTGTATATAGGAGAAACTACGATTATTGCAAAGAGCTACCGCAACTATTATTTTCTCAATATATTCATTATTGGTGCATTTATAATGATGATGCTATATCACATCAACTTATTTTTGTTAAGAAAAAAAGATATCGCTTTTCTTTATTTTAGCCTTGCCTGTTTAACAATAACAATATACATACTTCATATCAGTCATATTTTTTATATTTTATTTCCCAACCTTAATTTTGAAATTACATATAAAACATTACGTATTTCGTTATTCGGAACAGTTCCTGTTTTTAGTATATTCCTGTATCACTTATTCAAGGAAGATTTTAACAAAAAAATACTGTATGTAATTGAAAGCATTGGTATAAGTTATTTAGGATTCATATTGTTTTTTCCCTCATACATTTATAGCCACATAACTCAATCATACCGTTATTACATGATGGCCTCCATTTTGTATGGTATTTATGTAATTACAAAAGCTACCATAAAAGGTAGAGAATATTCGCGTGTGTTCTTAATAGCATTTATAATTTTTTATACTTCCACACTTAATGATACATTATTGTATGCGGGGTATTTAAAAACGATAGACCTTACGGCATATGGTTTATTTTTATTTATAATAATCCAAACCTTTATTTTATCAAGTCGTTTTTCGCGGGTATCGCATGATGCTGAAAGGAGGGCGATTGAATTAAAAAATGTAAATGAGAATTTAGAAAAATTGGTTGAAATAAGAACTCTAGAGATCTTAAATTCGCGGCAGCGCTACTATAATTTAGTAAATTTGATGCCGGAGACCATATTTGAGACTGATACGAAAGGGAATTTTTTATTTTTAAACCATACGTCATATAAAATTTTTGGGTATGAAGAAGGGGCTCCAGTAAAGACGGTATTTGAAGTAATAGCGCCAGAAGAGCATTCCATAATAATAAATAATATTAAAAGGCTATTCGTAGATAAATCGACCAAGGGAAACCAATATACAGGAATAAGAAAAAATGGCGAACGCTTTCCTATATTAATCTATTCAAGGGTTATTGAAGAAAACAATATAATAAAAGGAATACAAGGGATATTGATAGATGTATCAGAACGAGTAAAAAGCGAACAAAAGCTGAAAGAAAGTGAAGATAAGTACCGAAAATTAGTAGAACATTCCAATGATTTAATCATTATACATAAAGACGGGAAAATACTGTTTGCCAATCAGAAAGCGGTTAAAACACTTGGTTATGATAGTCCAGAAGGCTTAAACCTATTCAAAGAAATAATTGCTCCAGAATATCGCGAATTAACTAAGAAATATCACGACGATCGTCTTTCTTCAAAAGAAGCTCCCTCTCTATATGAAATTATAGTAATTTCAAAAAATGGGACACGAATACCATTAGAAGTGAACAGCAGTATTATTCAATTCAATAAAGAGGATGTTGTAATTTCAGTAGCTAGAGACCTTACCCATAGAAAGAAAGCAGAAGCGCAATTGATTCGCTTAGGAGTTGCTATTAGCCAAATATTTGAAGGCGTTGTTATTACTGATTTAAGTGGCATAATTGAATATACTAATCCCGCTTATGAATTATTAACGCAATATACAAAAGAAGAGTTGATTGGATTAAGAATGAGTTTGATGAAAAGCGGCATGCAAGATCAAGCCTTCTATAATGAGATGTGGAATATAATCAATAGAGGAGAGACCTGGACAGGCATCTTTATCAATAAAAAGAAAAATGGTGATTTATATGATGAACATTGTGTGATAACCCCATTAAAAAACGAAGCGAATGAAATAATAAGTTTTATTGCTGTTAAGCGCGATATTACAGAAGATAGGAACAAAGAAAAGCAATACCGTCAATCACAAAAATTACAAGCAATAGGTACATTAGCTGGTGGAATAGCGCATGACTTCAATAACATTCTAATGGGAATGCAGTTATATACTGAACTAAGTATAAAAACCATTGAAAACAAAGAAAAAACAAGTGATTATCTTAAAAAGTTATTGGATTCTCAAAAAAGAGCCAAAGCATTAATCAATCAGATTTTGTCTTTTAGCAGGAACAGCAATGAAGAAGATAAAGAGCCTATATCAATACATTTGGTTGTAAAAGAAGCTTTGAAACTTATACAATCTACCTTTCCAAAAACTGTTACTATTAGCGAAAAAATTAATGACTGTGGTCATATTTTAGGCAATCCGACCAATATTCAACAAATAATAATGAATTTGTGCAACAATGCGAATCATGCCATTGATGGCAATGGATTGATTACTGTTGAATTAAAAATGAAAGAAATGAATGAGCGTCAATGGGTATGCTTATCGGTTGAAGACAATGGTTGTGGTATGGACAAAGAAATTAGAGACAGAATATTTGAGCCATTTTTCACCACCAAAGAAGTAGGAAAAGGAACGGGACTTGGCTTGGCTACGGTGCATGGGATTGTAAAGCAATATAAAGGCGAAATATTTTTTTCAAGCGAAGTAAACAAGGGTAGCATTTTTTATGTATTTTTGCCCTCATTAGAAGCCAAAAACTGATTTGTTATGCAGTATAAAATACTTATAGTAGATGATGAGATATACATTCGGGAAGGCTTAAAGCAGTTCCTTGATTTAGAAGGCCATGAAACAGCCATTGCATCAAATGGAAGTTTAGCCATTGATTATTTAATGGAGCATAAGCGTGATTTGATCATTACAGATATTATAATGCCTGAAAAAGATGGAATTGACGTGATAATCAAAGCGAAAGAATTGTATCCAGAAATTAAAATCATAGCTATATCAGGTGGAGGAAGAATCAATGCAAAAGACCATCTGCGCATTGCCAAGCAATTGGGTGCTGATGTTGTGCTTACCAAGCCTTTTTCTACAGATGAATTATTGGAAGAAATTAAGAAGTTATTTTAGCAATCGAAATTAAGCTTAACCATTGGAATCAAATAATATTGACTTCCATTTCCAATTTAATTTCAAAAGTATCCCAGACCTTATTTTGAATTTTTTCAGCCAAAGCTATTATTTCAGAACCTTTTGCACCCCCTAGATTTATGAGAATGAGGGCCTGATTTTCGTGCACTCCTACCCTGCCCTCCTTGTAGCCCTTAAAACCACATTGTTCAATCAGCCAACCAGCAGGAATCTTAAGCCATTGCTCATTTACTTTGTATGATTTAATAGAGGGAAATTTTACAATTAAACGAGAAAAATGATGGATATCAATTGTTGGATTTTTAAAAAAACTTCCCGCATTACCTATTATTAAAGGATCTGGTAATTTTGAAGTACGTATATTAATAATCGCCTGACGTATGTTCTGTAATGACATACCACCCAATTTTTCAGTTTCGATGCTTACATCGCCATAAGATGCATTAAATTTGGGATTCTTACTTAATTTGAATGTTACTGCAGTAATAAGATATTTTCCTTTCAAATCAGTTTTGAAAACACTGCTTCTGTATGCAAATCCGCAATCAATATTATCAAATACTTGCTTTTTGCCAGTATTAATATTTAATGCCTCAAGCTGTTGAATAACATCCTTTACTTCTACACCGTAGGCACCAATATTTTGAATGGGACAAGCACCTACTAAACCGGGAATTAAAGAAAGGTTTTCCAGTCCGCCCCAATTATTCTTCACCGCAAATGCGACCAAATCATCCCAACTCTCGCCTGCCATAGCCTTAATAACAACAGTTTCGCTGTCTTCCTC
>JAIFLP010000121.1 GCA_020049015.1 Bacteroidota bacterium
TCCCGGAAAAAGTATATAACTATTCTATTGGAACTACTAAAATTAACACAACTACCTATAAATACTTCCTTATGGATGTTGTAAATTCAGAATGTAGGATATACAATATGGATCATTCTTTATACAAAACCATATCTTGTCCGGTTCCTGCTAACAATTTTCTATATGATATAAAATTTGTAAGCGAAAATGTTTTCAATACCGATAACTTAATTGAATTGTATTATAGTTATTATGAATGGGTAACAACTACTACAACGGGTGGTTCAGGTACTTCTGGCTATTATAAATATGGAGCAAAAGTTATTAATGAAAATGGAACCGTAATTCTCGACTGTAACAATGCATTATATGCTTACATATTTAAAGTGAGTGACACAGAAGGAAAACTATTTTTATACTTATATGATAATTCAGTAACTCCATACAAAATATGGACAAACATTTATACATTGAGTGGAGATGCAAATGCCGTTATTTCATTGGAAGAAAAAAACCTGAAAAGCCTAGAGATTGAAACAGATGCTTATCCAATACCAACAAATGAAAATATTACTATTTATTATGAAATTCCTGAAAATAATAAGACGGGAAATCTGAAAATTTTTAATCAATTCGGCATAGAAGTTAAAAGCTATATTGTTGACAATACATTCGAAAATATAATTATAAATACAAGCGAATTTGATAAAGGTATGTATTTATACTTTATAGAATGTGGAAACATAAAAAGTGAAACTAAAAAATTTATAATACAATAATAAGATGGAAAAATTAAAATATGAAAGACCTGTAATTACTAAAATAAATGCAGGAATGCCTGATAAATTTGGCATGAAATCGAAACACAGAATTATAAATAAAATTGACAATGTTAGTGTTAATGATTTGCTCAAAGAATATGGATCTCCCCTTTTTATTATTTCTGAAAAGAAGATTAGAGATACCTACAATGAAGCTTATAGAGCCTTTTCAACACGATATCCCAAGGTTCAATTTGCCTGGTCGTATAAAACCAATTACCTTGATGCTGTTTGTAAAACTTTTCATAAACTAGGCTCATGGGCAGAAGTAGTATCGGGTTTTGAATACGAAAAAGCCTTAGCAAATAATGTGAATGGTGGTGAAATTATATTCAATGGCCCTTCTAAATCAAAAGAAGAACTCATTAAAGCTATAAAAAATGGCTCTATGATTCATATTGATCATTTTGATGAATTATATACCATCAATGAAATTAGTAATGAAATTGATGAGAAACCAAAAGTTGCCATAAGAGTAAATATGGATTGTGGAATTTATCCAATGTGGGATCGCTTTGGATTTAATTATGAGAACGGCGAAGCATGGAGTGCAATTAAACGCATCATGCTAAATAATAAACTTGAATTGGTAGGATTGCATACCCACATTGGTACTTATATTACTTCCGTTTCCGCCTATCAGGTTGCGGCAGGGAAGCTAGCGGAACTTACCGCTCTAATAGATAATGTATACCAACACAAATTAAAATACATCGATTTAGGTGGTGGATTTGCCTCAAAAAACACACTAAAAGGTGCATTCCTTCCGGGTGTAGATACCTGTCCGTCATTTGATGATTATGCAGATGCCATAACAACTGCATTAATTAATTCAACTATTGACCACAATCACATGCCACTTTTAATATTAGAAACAGGCAGAGCGTTGATTGATGAAGCAGGATATTTAGCGGGTACAGTAGTTGCCAATAAAAGGCTCACTAGTGGTAGAAGGGCAGTAATTTTAGATACGGGTATCAATTTACTATTCACTTCATTTTGGTATGACCATCAAATTTGTCCTACAACCGAAAATACCCAACATGCCGAAGATACAACTATGTATGGGCCCCTTTGTATGAATATTGATTGTGTTCGCGATCACATTCTATTTCCCTCAATGGAAAAAGGTGATACCATAGTAATTCCCCGCATTGGAGCATACAATATGACCCAGTGGCTACAGTTTATAACTTATCGACCAAATATAGTGATGATAGACACAACGGGAAAAACACACATTATCAGAAAAAAAGAAGATCTTAGTGTATTCAAAAATCAAGAAACTGTACCTTTGCATTTAAAATAATAAGAATGAACAAAGCAAAACATTATTTGAATGTATTATATTTAAGTACGTTAAATAGTTACACTCAAATATTTTTTTCTAATAATAAATGGTTTGGAATTCTATTAATCGCTATTAGCTTTTTTGACTTATATTCCGGTATATGCGGGATTATAAGTATAATTACGTCAAACATCTTGGCTTTGGCTTGGAAGTACGACTTAGTTAAAATAAATAAAGGATTATACAGTTTTAATAGTTTACTTGTTGGTTTAGGTATAGGTATGCAATTTCAATTTTCAAGTGCACTTATCATACTTGTTGCCCTCTCGGCAATATTAACTCTGTTTATATATGTCTTTTTGCAAGGCATATTAAACAAATATGGCTTACCCGTTTTAAGTATACCATTCCTAATAAGCTTCTGGATTTTAAGTATCGCCCTGCAACAATTCTCAAACCTCAACCTCAGCGAACGAGGAATTTATAGAATTAATGAAGTATTTACAATAGGTGGTATTAATCTGGTAAGCCTTTATGAATCGATTGCCTATTTTTATCCTGGAAAAATTCTTTGGATTTATTTTAGTTCTCTTGGTGCCATTTTCTTCCAATATAATGCCATTGCTGGAATTATAATAGCATTGGGCTTGCTTTTCCATTCCCGAATAGCCTTTTCTTTGTCAATTTTGGGCTTTTTATCTGCATTTATATTTTATAAAATATTAGGTGCCGATATGTATCAAATAACTTATAGCTACACAGGATTCAATTATATCCTTTCTGCCATGGCAATAGGGGGTTTCTTTTTAATACCCTCATTAAAATCTTACTTTTGGGCTATAATACTTATCCCTTTAACTACTATTCTCACATTAAGCTTTACAACACTACTTCAAGTTTTTGGATTGGGTATTTATTCACTTCCGTTTAATCTCACTGTAATTCTATTCCTTTATGCGCTTAAACTCCGCGAAAATTTATCCAAAGGTCTTTCTGAAGTAGTGATCCAACAATATAGCCCAGAAAAAAATCTATACTCATTTAAAAACTTCCATCAAAGATTCAATATCAATTATAACATTGATCTCAAATTGCCGTTCTTTGGTAAATGGAGTGTATCACAAGGTGTTAACGGCGAGTATACCCACCAGGGCGAATGGAAAGATGCTTTTGATTTTGTTATTTGTGATGAGCAAAACAAACAATATAAAGATGATGGTGATTATCCTACTGACTACTTCTGCTATAAAAAAGCAATAGCAGCTCCTGCAGATGGTAAGGTTGAAAAAATTGTACAGAATATACATGATAATGTCATTGGTCAACCCAATATGAAAAACAACTGGGGAAATACCATTATTATTAAACATAACGAAACACTTTTTTCTAAATATTCCCATTTACATGAATCATCAGTTAAAGTAAAAGAAGGAGAAACTGTAAAACAAGGTCAGATTATTGGCAATTGCGGAAATAGCGGACGATCTCCATATCCTCATTTACATTTTCAGTTGCAACAATCACCTTATATTGGATCAAAAACATATCCTTACCCATTTAATGCATACTTAGAAGAAAAAAATGGCATCAACAAACTAAAAACATATAGCTTCCCAAAAAAAGATGATGTTATCTTTAACATAGAAACATCAGCACTTTTGGTAAATGCATTCAACTTCATTCCAGGAAAAACGATACGATTTCAATACCAATTAAAAAATAAGAATTACGAATGTTCTTGGGAAGTAAAAACTAATGTTTTTAATAAATCGTATTTATTTTGCGAAAAATCAAACTCATACGCTTACATATCCAATGACGGATACTTTCATTATTTTGATCATTTTGAAGGCGATAAAAACTCTCTTTTGTATTACTTTTTCTTAGCTGCTTATAAGATTCTTTTAGGTTATTATCAAAACCTAGAAATTACCGATTCAATGAATATTAAAAGCATTTTCAAAAACTATTTAATGGTTCCTCACGATTTTACGGCTCCGTTCTTCGAATATATGAAAGCAAGCTATACTAATAAGTTTACTTTCATAGATAATCATGTGTCACCAGAAAATATTAGCATACATGCGAATATAAATGCATATATCCTTAAAAATAATATATTAAGCTTTATCGCAAATATAAATATAAATAGCAAGGGCATTGCATCGTTTACTTTTACAAATAATCAATTTTTAATTGAAGCGATATGTATAGAAGACTAAAAATATTAATTTTAATAATATGCAATGTCACCATCGCCTTTTCACAAAACAATATTACATTTAAAGAAATTGATGCTTTAACTAGTAATTTATACATACAATCTAAATGGGACTCGCTTATTATAGTTGGAAAAAATGCATATAAAAACGATTTTAATTTTTTTTACTTAAACATGAGAATGGGAGCAGCCTATTATTCAAAAAAGAATTATATTAAGGCGATTCAATATTTCAAAAAAGCTCAAATTGACAATAGTGATTATACCTGGCTGCAAGAATATTTATATTTTTCATATTTAAATTTAAATCGAGAATCAGATAAAAATTACGAATGGTATCAATTTAACGAAAACACTTCTTCCCGCCTCAATATAAAGCAAAAAAGCATTTCTGAATTAAGCTTTTCAAACACACTCAGCATTTCATCTATAAATAAAAATAAAAACTATTTTCAAGAGCCTATAGGCTATTTTGTTGATGGTTATCAATTGTTGCCTCTACAATTTAACCAAACGTCATTATTTTTTGGCAAACAAATGAAAAAAAAATGGTATGGGTATTATGGTTTCAACTACCTATTAAAAAAGCAATTACAATACTACGAATTTGGTGGAACCGGTTATTCCTCTATTGAAGATATAAAACAATGGCAATTTTATGCCTTATTTAACTACAAAATCAAGCCCGGCTTCAATATTTATTATAGCATTCAAGCTTTGAAAACATATTATCCTGTTCTACTATCACCTTCGTCGCCAAGTGGTGCTATTTATGTAGCAAATCTTAAACAAAATCAATATGTCACAGGTATTGGTTTGTCAAATGATATTGGCTATTTTTCAACTGATATGAATCTATTTCTTGCTCAAATCAATAATTCAAATCAAAAGCAAATAAGTACCCAGCTAGTATACTATCCATTAGGAAATTTGAATTTATACGCTACATCAAAGCTAAGTCTTCTGAATAATAACAATAGCTACCAATGGATTCAAAAGTACACAACAGGAATAAAAACTTTTAATAATCTATGGATTGAACTATTCTTTTTGAACGGAAATCTTACCAATTATATTGATAATACAGGTATAACAATTTATAATGACATTAATAATACAAGATATTCAGGAGGATTTAATTTAATTTTTATAATCAAAAATATTAATATAAATTTGCTCTATCAATATAGTGATAATTATAGTTTCTTTAACCCTATCAACAAAGAGTGGAAAAAAGAATATAACAAAATAAACTATTATAGTAATATACTTAATGCCGGAATTGTATGGAAGTTTTAAAAATAATAAAAATCTTGACTTATGCACTACTGCTTAACAGCAGTTGTATTATGGCGCAAAATTTCGAAAAACAAATTGAAGTCTTCTCAGAAAGTTATAAATTGGAAGAACTCAAACAATATCCAGGAGCTATTCTGAAAATGAAATCCATAAATGACGATAATTCTTACGAAATAAACCTCCGCTTGGGATGGTTATCGTATTTAAATGGATCGCTCAATGAATCTGTTACTTATTACACCAAAGCCATAACGCTCATGCCATACGCTATTGAGCCACGTTTGGGCATAGCTTATCCACTTAGCGATCTGGGAAAAACCAATGATATTATTAAGCATTATAATAAAATACTAGAAATAGATCCTAACAATACTCTTACTTGTTATCGCTTAGGCAGTATTTATTATCAGAATAATAACTATTTAAGTGCGGCCAAATGCTTCGAAAAAATTGTAAACTTACATCCTTTCGATTATGATGGTTTAATTATGTTGGCGTGGAGCAATGTTCAAATCAAAAAGTTCAGAGAAGCAGAAATATTATTCAATAAAGCATTAATGAGAAAACCAAACGATCCTTCAGCCGTAAAAGGTCTTTCTTTGATAAAGTAATTACGAAAATAAAAACTTAAACATCAAAGCAAATAACTCTTCCCGTAACACAGGCTTGCTGATATATCCATCGCATCCAGCTTCTTTGCATCTATCTCTTTCATCGGCAAAAGCATAAGCGGTTTGCATAATTACCGGCAGCTTCGGATTGATTTTTTTTATCTCTTTAGTAGCTTCCATTCCGTCCATTTCCAACAATTGGCAATCCATCAATACCAGTGAAATATTTTTATTTACATGAACAGAATGAACAGCATCGCTTCCACTTTTAACCCATAACAGCTTTGCTTGGGTCTCTTTTAATAATTCCTTAAAATAAAAGAAATTAGTATCTTCATCTTCTGCAATTAATATGGTTTTCTCTTTCAAATCAAGTTTTTCTCCCGCATACCTAACTCCTTCAGATATAGCAGTGGGAAGTTCTACCGACTTATATGGTAATGTAAAATAAAAAGCTGATCCCTTCCGTTCTACAGAACTAACCCACATCTTCCCTCCTAAAATTTTAACTAAATTAGAAGAAATAGCCAAACCCAAACCTGTTCCTCTTCTGTTTAAAATTCTTTCATCAGGTATCTGACCAAATCGCTCGAAAATAAACTCCAGCTTATCTTCAGGGATACCGATACCCGTGTCTTTAACATAAAATTCAATATATCCATCTTTTAATTGATAGCCAAATATAATGCTACCTTCACAAGTAAATTTCAATGCATTCGTGAGCAAATTAGATAAAACTTGTCGCAAACGATACGGATCAGTATAAATTTGCGATGCCATATCATCTAATCCTGCTTCCTTAATAATTTCAATGTGCATTTTATTATCTAAACTGCGCGCATTCAAATAAGTCTCTAATAATTCGTCTAGTATACTGTTTAGATGGGTATCTGAGATTCGCACTTTAACCTGTCCTGCCTCAATCTTGGAAATATCTATAATATCATCAATTAATGTAAGCAAAGTATTTCCACAATTATTGATGTGATTCAGAAATTCATTTCGTTCTTCATCAGTAATACCAGGTTCACGCAATAAATTAGAAAAGCCAATAATGCCGTTCATGGGGGTACGAATTTCATGTGACATATTGGCTAGAAATGCCGTCTTTAATCGATCAGATTCTTCAGCACGTTCCTTTGCTTCTTTCAACTTTTGCTCATACAAAAATTTCTCGGTTATATCTACAGACATTCCTACAATACCGTAAATGTTGTCATCTCCATCAATTAAAGGAAACTTGGTTGCAGATACCCAAAGCAAATCGCCTTTAGCATTTTTAAGTTTTTCAATCTTATTTATTACGGGTATGCCTGTTTCTAAAATTACTTTTTCATCGCTCATCATCCCATCAGAATGCTCATGCGGGAAAAAATCTGTATCTGATTTTCCTATTGCATCTTCAGGTTTATCAACCCCTATCATTCGAGCTTGCGCTTTGTTGATCTTTGTAAAACGACACTGCTTATCTTTAAAATAGATGGTGTGCGGGATGTAATCCATCAACGCTTGTAAAAAATTACGTTCTCTATGAAGTTCTTCCAACATCTGGGCTTGATCGGTAACATTCCTCGATATTCCAACAATACCCAAAATATTATTGTCTTTATCTTTTATTGCACTCTTAGTAGTACTAATCCAATAAGTAGGTGCTTGAATATTAGTGATTTTTTCAAGCTTATTTACCAAAGGTTCACCCGTTGATAATATTCGTTTCTCATCTTCATATTTAATTTTAGCTTCTTCATAGTTCGCAACAAAATCAAAATCTGTTTTTCCGATTGCTTCCGATGGGTCTTTTAAGCCTACTTCCTTTGCTTTGGCATAATTAATACGAGTGAATTTGCACTCCAAATCTTTATAATATATGGTATCAGGAATACTCTCCATTAATGCCCTTAAAAAATCACGCTCTCTCTCTAAATTCGATTGGGTAATAATTTTATCGGTTATGTTCCTTTCTACTCCAGTGGTGCCAATCACCAATCCCTCAGCATTAAATACAGGAGCTTTGATGGTTGAAAACCATTGATCGCCGCGCTGATTCTGAAAATGAATCTCATGAGCACCCAGCATTACACGCTCATCATCATCCATATATCGTTTAGCTATCTCATAAGGAAATATATCCAAATCAGTTCTTCCAATAATTTGATTCAATGAAAGATTTACTGCTTCTAAATAATGATGATTTACATGAATAAACTTCCCTTCTTTATCCTTTAACCAGGCAATATAAGGAAGACTGTTCAAAATGGCCTTTTGAACCTGTAATGCAGTTGCCAAAGCTCTTTCAAGCTCCGCAATTCTTTTAAGCAAATCTTCATCCTGGATTTTATATGCCATATTTTACCGCTTATCTAAATCCACCTTTAGTAAGATAAAGGTAATACAATATTAACAAAAAAGCCAAACCATTATTTAAAACAATAACAGTTTGGCAAAATTATATTCAATTAATGCTTACTTAGTCATTTCTTTCCAAACCAATGCTGATGCACCTAAAACAGCTGCATTTACTTCTTGCAATCCGGAAGGCAAGATTTTTATTTTATTCTTATAAATAGGCAATAAATTTTCCTCCATATATTTACGAGTAGGATTCAGAATAAAATTTCCCGCTTTGGCCAAACCACCAAATAAGAAAATAGCCTCTGGACTGGTATGAGCTACCGAATCGGCTAACTTCATTCCCAAAATATTACCTGTATATTCAAAGGCTTCTAAGGCAATTTTATCACCTTGCTGAGCCGCTTGAGTAATCATTTCAGCTGTTAACTGATCGTAAGGTATGGCTCTAAGCATGCTTTCAACAATATTATCGGCTAGCAACTTATACACTGTTCTTTTAATACCTGTTGCTGAAGCGTAAGTCTCTAAGCATCCTCTTTTGCCACATCCACACAAACGACCATTATACTTGGCCATCACATGTCCCAACTCACCGGCAAAACCATCATGACCATATACCATCTCGCCATTAACAACTATACCACTTCCCAATCCTGTACCCAAGGTTATTTCAATAAAATTTTTCATCCCCTTAGCACCACCATAAATCATCTCACCAATAGCTGCTGCATTTGCATCATTAGTTAAAACAATGGGTACATTATAATACTTGTTAAATAAATCAACCAATGGTACAATTCCCTTCCAACTTAAATTGGGCGCAAATTCAATGGTTCCATTGTAATAATTTCCATTAGGGGCACCAATTCCAATACCGATTATTTTCACATCCGGCAATTTTTCTAAATGATTTTCAATAGCCAAATGTAATTCGGCCAGAAAATCCTCAACCTTTTGTGAATTGGTAGTGCAAATACTGTCTTCCAATAAACATTTACCTTCTTGGTCAACAAAGCCAAACTTGGTGAAGGTACCTCCTATGTCAACTCCTACTACAACTTCTTTCATTGTTTTGTATGCTTTTAAAGTGTAACAAAATTAATATAAAATTATTGTCAAATATACAAATAATTTATAAATAGCCTAATGATAAGACAGTTTTATCAAATTTTCATCCCATCCAGCGAAATCTGGGTGTCTCTATCCCAACTAAGGATAATGCCCTACAAACCAAATCGTTAATAAGATCATCGATACTTTGAGGCTGATGATAAAAGGAGGGCGATGCAGGCATTATTATGCCTCCCGCCAATGTTATCAGCTCCATATTTCGAATATGTATTAAATGAAACGGACTCTCCCTAATCAACAATAACAAAGGTTTGCGCTCTTTTAGCATTACATCGGCCGCCCTTCCAATTAAATCCATCGATATGCCATGTGCAATTCTGCCCATAGTGCCCATTGAGCAAGGAGCTATCAGCATGGCGTCATATCCTCCTGATCCTGATGCAAATGGCGCAAAAAAAGATTGATTATCATATATTTTCATTATTCCATCTGATTGAGGTAATGATCCAATTTCATGCATCCACACTTCTTTAGCTGTGCTAGTAAATACCAACGCTAATTCATCCAAACCCAAAGAAGGGCTATTTAAAATTTTAATTAATTTTGATGCATATACAGATCCGCTTGCCCCCGTTATACCCAAGACTATTTTTTTCATTTTTACTATTATAATTTGTTTTTCAATCTGTTTTTCTTAATTTTGATCACTATATAAACATAATTTATGACAAACAAACGCATTTTACTGCTTACTGCTTGCTGCATAGCATTACTAACATTCTCTTGTACAGCCGATGATTGTCAAGATTGTCGCATCGTTGTAAGAAACCTAGACGGTAGTATATACTCTGCTGAAACCTCAGCTGAATATTGTGCTGAAGAATTAGATGAAATTGAAGCGGAATCACCTACAACTGTTGGTGGAAGAACTAGTAGTTGGGAGTGCGATTAAATTCGAATTCCAACTACCAGTATATCATCTACCTGATCTTCTCCTAATTGCCAATCGTCTAACTCCTTCTCCAAGGCTGCTTTTTGACTTGCCATATTTTCATTATGGTATTTCAAAAATACTTCTCTTAGTTTTTTATACCCCAATTTTTTCGATTTTGGTCCCCCAAACTGATCTGCATAACCATCAGAAAACATGTAAACGCAATCGTTTTTTTCTATGGGTATTAAATAATTAGTAAATGATGCTTGACCGTGATCAAAATAAGCTATAGGCATCTTATCGGCTTTTATCTCTTTTAATTCTCCCCTCCTAACCATGTACAA
This sequence comes from Bacteroidota bacterium, assembly GCA_020049015.1. Lineage (GTDB taxonomy): Bacteria > Bacteroidota > Bacteroidia > Bacteroidales > DTGW01 > JAIFLP01. Next base: position 10,927 of record JAIFLP010000121.1, read on the forward strand.
TGGATTATAAGCCCCTGCATATTGAAGTGTCATTGAAGGTTGGTCAATTATACATAATGCAATATCCATCCCATCCTTCACAGCCAAATGATGACCGCTCTGCTTAAGAGAATGAATAACATATTCCCGCAAATTATTTAGAATCTCATTGGCATAAATCACCCCATTCTGATTCACAATCTCATTCAAAAAAGCTACTCCCAACATACTCATAAATGCTCCTGGCACACCATGTCCAGTGCAATCTGCTGCCACAATTATCGTCTTTCCTTGCTGGCTCGACATCCAATAATAATCACCGCTTACTATGTCCCTTGGCCGATATAAAATAAACATATCAGTAATATCTTTTTTTAAGGTATCAGCAGTTGGCAATAAGGCTGACTGGATGCGCTTGGCATACATGATACTATCCGTAATCTCTTTATTTTGCCGGGCTATCTCATCCCTCTGCTCGATAACTTCATCGTGCTGCTTTTGTATTTTAATATTTTGCTCTTCTAAAATATGATTCAATCTTTGCTTTTCTTTAAAACTTCGATATATATAAAATCCAAATGCCGAAACAATTATAATAACAAACAATGACAAAAGCAGAACAATTTTCTGCAACTTTAATTGTAACAATTGATCAAATATAGTTTGATTCAAGTTTCCTATCATTTTTTGCTTATCCCTGATCTCTATATCACCTTTTCGATTGATCTCATTTTGCTTTTCTATCTCTAATTGTTTATCTACAATCAAACTGTTCTTGAAATCTAAAAGCTTCATTTTTTCTTGCAGATTTCGTTCCTGAACTCCTACCTCCTTCAGCAATTGCGTCAGTTCTTTTCTTTGAAACGAAATTTCTATCTTTTGCTTATCTATCTCATTTTGCTGTTGCTCTATCTCTTTTCGCTGTATCAAAATCCTCTCCAATTGCTGCTCTATTTCCAATTTTTGTATGGCAACAACTTCTTTCTCTTTTCCTAACTCATCATCGGTCTTATAGAATAATTTTTCCCAGTCTTCTTTTGATTTAACGGCAAGCGCAGAGAATAATTTAGAATATTTAAACCCCTCTGAAACTATTCTGTGCTCATTTATTTCAAAATGTCGTTCATTATTTACTACAAGAAAATTAATCATTGATTCATGATAAGCATAACCCTCACTTACCAATAATATATTTTTTAAATGTATGCGGGTTAGTAATGGGCGCAAATCAACATCTGAATTCTTATTTAAATACAGCAGTTGAATACCATTCAAATCATCTAAAAGAAAGATATTTTTAATAACTATTTCTTTTCCTTTCATCAATTTAACTATTGCCGCACGCTTCTCCAATTCGGTAATTAATCCACTCTCTCCATTGTAAACTGCTATCTCAAACTTAGAAATCGATGTCTCATTAGGCCAAGTTAAATATTTTGAAATATCTAATAAATACTCAGCCCTATCTTTATCAGAAAACTCAGTATTTTGAGCTTGTATAAAAGCTAAAAAAGCATTAGAAATAAGCAATAAAGCAATAATTTTTTTCATAAACTTCCAAGTTGATACGCAAATGATAATTGTAAAACATTATTAAACATACCACTTTTAAAGTACCATCCAATATAAGTAGGAAAATCCTGAATGGGTCGCAAAGAATAATTCCACCTGAAATCTACTTTTGCATTTTGAAATAATAAATAGGTGAATCCTAAAATGCCAGAAATTTCGTAACTATTGAAAGGAACATTTGGATAAATCAATCCATATCCATAATAATCGTTGATACTTTGTGAATACAAGTACCCCGCGCACAATCCACCCTGCAAAGAAAATTTATTGTCTAAATTATATTTTAATAAGATAGGTACTTCAATATAGCGCAATGACACGCTATAATTTGCAGCTAAGGACGTATCAACCGGATTCTGAATCATTTCAGAAGCTCCTTTCCCATTGAACTTTACTTCCACCTGCCAATTCAATTGATCATTTATTTCGCGATTGGCATAAACCCCGCCTAATAATCCAAACTTTTTATATCCACTATAAGAATCACCATCTATCTGCGAACCACTAAAGCCCAATATCAATCCGCCTTTAAACTCTTGGGCTCCCGCAACAACTGCGAGAAATAAAAAAATTAATAAACTACTTAGTTTTTTAAACATCGCTTTTCAGTTTTTTTAATATTTCTTCCATTCCCTCCGATGCGTTTTTAGTTATTATAGTAACTTTTCGAGAAAATCCAGACTGAGTAGGATTGGGATCAAGATAATACACCGGGGTAAAAAAAGGAACATAATGAATCAAACCTGCCGCTGGATAAACATTTAAAGAAGTGCCTATAATTAGGAATACGTCGGCATTCTGACAAATCTTTGAAGCTTCTTCAATTGCCGGAACCGCTTCGCCAAACCATACAATGTGAGGACGCAATTGAGAACCATCGGGCGCTGTATCGCCTAAATTCATAGCAGTATATCCAATATCAACTATATAATTCTCATCTTGTGTACTTCTAACTTTTGTTAATTCTCCGTGAATATGCAAAATATTCTTGCTACCTGCCCTTTCATGCAAATCATCAACGTTTTGTGTAATTATTATGACGTTAAAAATCTCCTCTAATTCGGCCAAAGCCAAGTGGGCTCTATTGGGTGAAACATCGGCCAACTGAAGCCTTCTCTGATTATAAAACTCCAGCACCATGGAAGGGTTTCGCAACCATCCATCATACGATGCTACATCCATCACATTATGGTTTTCCCAAAGACCACCGGAATCTCTAAAGGTTTTAACACCGCTCTCTGCGCTAATCCCCGCTCCGGTTAAAACAACAAGATTTTTCATCCCATTATAATTTTAAATATGTTTGTTTTTGTTTAACGTCCAAGCTCGTTTGTTATTAACGAATCATGCTCGTTTCCTATAGGAATCAAAACAGCAAATAAAAATTCTTAGTCGCTAAACTATAATTGTTTACTGGCACGAAAATAATGATTATTTTAACAATATATTATAAAATTATCAATTTTTACACATAAATTCTAATATGCCTATCACTTTGATATCAATATCCCTTTGGAATGATGCGAAATATAATTCCAAAATTACCGAAGAAACAGTTTTGCTAAAGTAGCTTACATGCCTGAGTAAACAATAAATGAGGCATATCCGGGTAACACATCTGTTGAAATACGGATAAGAAACACGCCATGCGTTAACGGAATGGGAATTTCAATTTGAGCCTTCGAAGAATGAATATCAATTCGATAAATAGCCTTACCTTCAATTGAAAATACTTCTATAGCATTGATTCGTGATTGATTTGGGTTAATAATTACAAGATTTGAAGAATTAACGTAAGCATTGAGCTTATGCTTCTCAAAATGAGAATCATTAAAACCAATTTGCGAAGCATTTGATTTTGAACCTAAAAGAATGATATCATCCTTATAAACCTGAAAAGAATCATTTAGAAAAAATTCACTGTAACTATTAGATAAACTATAATGATATACGCCCGCTGGAATTTGAACATGTAATGTATCATGAATACTTACCGGATAGGTCTTTTGTCCAATTTTTACTTGCAACAATGAGGTATCTGCTTCAAACAGGCTTTTATTTACCAAAATTGTAACTTGGTGCAATTGTACCTCGCTGCCAGCAAATATTATATTCGGAAGCAAATTGGACGTTCCCGATACCGGTACATCCGTTTTAAAATCACTAAAACCATACACTACCCTATTTTCAACTGTTTTTGTAGCATACAATTCAAATGCATCGTTATAAGATGCAGTAAAAGAATTGGCTCCCCATTGTATTTCAATCAAAATAGGCTTCTTTCCTGAATAATTAAACCGATTGATTCTAAAATAAACCCAAGCCTTATTTGCTGGCAACGAATAGCTGCTTTGACTAAATACCAATGATGCATCTGTCATATCCTCAAAATTTAAATTTATTGTTGTAGCCTCTGTTTCTTTAATGCGAATTGAAAAATCTTTCAGATTGCGGCTATAAATATTAGCAGAAGCCCTAGCTATTTCAAATCCTATGCTGTCAATTACCATTGGATTGCCAACTATTGTAGTATCGGAATAGAGCATTTGTGAACGGTTTATTTTATAGTAATTATAAAATGGATAACCTGAAGCGATAAAACTTTGTGTCCCAGAAATAACTGATTCCCGCTTCTTATAATAAAAAGAAAAGGGCAATTGCGCATTATTAATATTAATACTACCAATAATTAAATGACCCTGATATATATTATTATCAAGCAGAATGGTAAATGTAAATGTATCCTCAGACATAGGTAAAATTGGAATGGATTGGTTAGTAGAGAAGCAGCTGACAAAAACATCTGGGACATCTATGTTTGCCCGCACATCATAAGCAGGAGCTTTTCCCTTGTTTTTTACAATCACTGATACTTGAACTCTACTACTATCAGCAATAAATGTTGAAACATTCCATTGCTGATTAATTACCGGATTGGAAAAGCTCAGCACAGGCGTAAAAATCGGAAAACTAAAAGAAGCACTATTCTGTTGTTCAGATGCATCGGTGATAGAAAAACAAACTCTGACTTTCTCATCATTCTCAACAAGTGATTGAGTACGCAATCTAAAAGGTCCCATTTCAATAGATTCTAGTCCCGCAATAGAATCACAAAATAATATACTATTTTCTATATACAATCGATTATCACAATCTTTGGCAGTAAGCGTGATATTTTTTCCAACAATAGACCCATAATTTTTTACAGTAAGCCATGCATTTATCCATTCTTCATTTTCAGTAATCGAATTATTATCATCCGTTAAACGGAGAGAAGAAATGCCATAATAACTTCCCGCATCACTGAAAGGAAATAGCGTTTGAGTAAATGGAGCATAGCCATCTCTCCAAACAGTTATTAAAGCGCTATCCATTTGAGGATTAACGCCCGTAAAAAGTTTTACGGTATCGGACAAAGCGTACTTAAAATCGAGTAATAGGGTATCAGCAAGAATGGTAACAAAAGAACCACGCGGAACAACAATAGTAAAAGTATCTTTGCTTACATCAATTTTATTTGGTATATCCAAATGTTGCTTTTGAGGGATTTTATTCCATAAATAACTTGTTGGATCGCCGAATAATGCCCAAGTAAAAGCTGTTTCAGCTCCACCTATTCCATATTGTGAAATAATGCCATAATACATTTCATTACATATTTCCGCCAATCGAAGTTTTTTTGAAGCATCAAAAAGTAATTCTGTAAAAATATCTTGTCCCAACATAGGCGGCGCCCAAAGCTGAGAAATAGTTGAAGCAAGCATTGCAGAAGCACCTGTAGGCGAATTATTATCTTCTGCTTTTAAAAATTCTTCGGCAATGCAATCATTATAAGTAAAATTTCCATTTAAGCATGCGGCATCAATGATTACAGGATAAGCGTTTTTATTTGTCAATGCTTTTACCGAATCGTTGTTAAACCAAACACTTCGCATTAAATTTTCTTCACCATGGCCAGCATAAAATACATAGGCTGCACCCTGATTAAATAATTGAGAAACCGACATGGGATAGGCTTTTTTTTCGGCAATAAGAATGGATTCGAAACCTTTTTGTGCAAAAATAGTATTTATTCCGCTAATGTGCTGAAAATCTGTTTCGCCTTTATCTCCAATACTCGGTCCACCCTCCGCTGAAGCAATACCACCGCATGTCTGCATCCATGAACCTGAATAAAGGGCTTTTTCATTTGACATGGACTTATTCAACATAATTGACAATTCATGAGGTGTATCAGCAGGAAAACGACCAATACCAATGTCAATATACGTATCATTTCCATTTAACAAACCATAAACATAATCACCCGGACCATGAATGGAAGTACCTGCGGGAATAATATGATGATCTCCCACGATAATTAAAAAATCAATTTGATTGGTACTATAATAATTACTTACCAGCGATTTTACTTCTAATGTAGTTGGATTGGAAATAAATGTATGCACGAGTACATCAAGCCCCATTTGCCTTTTCCATTGAATGAAAGGCAATAAACTTTCGTTAAAAAGAGTACTAGTAAGAATCAATAATTTACTTCTCTTCAATTCAATAACATCATCATCAAAACTGAGTTTTTTTTGCTTAGCTTGAACTTCCAATACCCTAATCTTCATATAAGTATGAATTTTAAGTTTTTGTATTACCGGGTTGTATTGTAATACATGAAACCAAATACTCTGTTTTTTTTCCTTACCAATATCTGCCACATCAAATAATTGATATATCGAAGAGGGAAAATATTGATTAATTTGGTATACAACTCCCTTTTCACGAATAATTTCACTTTGGTTTTGGTAAATAAATCCGGCAGAAGGCGCAATGCTTGCTGAGATCTCAACACTAGAATCCTGAAGTATTTCGATTTCGAAACCCAAATCAGAATATGTTTGAAGCATAACAGCCAGCTTTTGCAATTCAGGAAAACCCTTTTGAAACAGATAGCCAGCATTGGGAAAGTATGGAATGGAATCTTTTTCAAGCTTATTAAAACTAGGAAAAGGGGTGCGAATCTCTATCTCATAACCCTGTGGAATAGGGTTAATTTCGATGGTTTGAGATTTTATCCACAACATCGAATTAAGAAATATAAGGCATATAAAGAATGTCTTTTTCATTAATTCTATTTAAAACAATCTAGATAAAATATCCAGATCCGCCCAAAGGCAAACCTGGATACTTAAGACAATTTTACAAACTACTTCTGAATAATAATACTTTTAACTATGCGCTTGTTCTCGCTATTTAATATTAAGAAATACTTGCCAGGAACCATTTCCTTAAGTTGAATATGAAGAACATTTTTTCGCTTCAAGTTGGATGCATTTAAAATAACATTTCCATTAACAGAAACCAACTGATAGTTAGTAATTTCATCTGAAAATTTATTGAGGCGAACTTTGATATAATCTACAGCCGGATTTGGATATACATCAATCAAATAAATACTTTCTTCTTTTTCGGTAAAAGGTTGATCTTTGATACCTACAATATTTCCACTAGTATCAATGCTTACCTCGTATTCAAACAAAGTTTGTTCGGGTGCAATTTGAATAAAATCAGTCACTACCAACACACTATCATTAAAAATATCCAACTTATATTTAGTATTATACATATTTACAAGATAGAGATATCCAGATGTATCGGTACTTGCAAGTACAGACTCAAAACTTGTAATCACTGGAGTTAATCGCACCTTTAATTCGGGAATGGAAGGTAAATTACTAACTATTGTAATTACTATATTTGATAAACGGTCTATCTCAATATTATCTGAAAAAGCAGCATTGGTAACAGCTGTTTGATAAATGGCTTCAACCGAATAACTGATAATACCGTCTTTAACAAAATAATCCAGTGTATCAACTATTGAATTGATTGAACTAAATCCAATAAATTCATAAGGTTGCATATTATTTTTACGGTATATTTTGTAATGTACAAAATTAGTATCCCCAACGTATGCAATCGGTCCAGTCCAATTAACCTGTACATTGAATACACTATCCACTTCAGCATTAACTAACGATGCGGGAGTAATATAATCTATTGCAACCGTATTGCTCATTTCACTATAATTAAAACGTGAATCGCCTGTTTTAAGATTGAACCAAATAGTACTATGCTTTTCAAAGTCAAACAAGTCGGAAGTTTTTATATAAATCGTATCCTTAATTCCCGATTTTTTCACCTCGTATGACTCAATCTTTTGAGATACGAGATACGTTTCCTCACCATTCAATGCGGTGTAGTTATAACGCAAATCGTATATCCACGGATCGGTTTTAGTTTCATTATTTAACTTATCTTCAGGCACGGTAAAAGTCAACATATACAATTCATTGCTCACTTTCGACAAATTTAAGTCGCTAATGGCATTGGGAGCAATATTGTCTTCTATTTGCGGGGTTTCATTAAAGAACGCCATACTAGCATAGAAAGTAGTATCCTTAAAGTACAAGGCAATGATGGTATCGCCATTTTGAACAGGCAAAATAGACCTGCGCAAATACGACAACTGATAATTTGCCTGGAAGGTTTGTCGATCGATTCTTTGAGCAGAAATCTTAATACTATCACTGCTTGAAATATTATACATCCAGAGATCTACCGAATTTCCTTTTGCTTCCACATCAGTAATTTTTACAAACATGTTATCAGCCTCAAATAAATTATTGGTCGGAAACTCAATGCTCACATCTTCACGAGTAAACGGATCTACAATCATTCGCAATGGAATGGTATCGGAATTTACACCATCGCTAGCCACAACACGGAAATTATAAATACCCGCATCGCCCATATTTGGATGCCATAAGAGGGTATCCTTCGATATAATCATGGTTTTTGGCATCTGTTGAACCAAAGATACGCTAACGGCATCACCCTCAGGGTCGGTAACATTTAAATGGAACTTGGTTAATTGACCTTCCTTCAGATTAACTGTTTTATAAGGAGCGGCGTTCCATACAGGTGGTTTATTAGCAGTGGCCTTTGAGATATAAATATTCTTAATACTAATAGGCATACTATATTCATTATTCACATTTATATTAACTGCATTTAAGGTATAGTAACGACCAGCCTTTAATCCCGCAAAACTGAGCGTGGTATCAATATTTAATATCTCCTTAGGAATATCCTCTCCGGTAATATTATCTATCAATACAGTTGAAATATAGCGTACTGATTCAGGCATTCTACCCCAATAAATTGTTAACGAATCCCTACTTACAAAATACTTCAAGTTATCGGGCGCAGGCACTGTGCTATTTCCAGGAACATATAATGTACCAGGAGCATACTGCATCACAGGAATATCACTTTTATCAGTAACCACAAAGTAGAAATAATACAATCCTGGAGGCAATTGACTATCGGAATAATTAAACTTCACCGCAGCATTATTCATCACTTTAAAGTTGGCTATTTTTCTTCCATCAAAAAGTTCATTATTGTCATTGATGTAGAATTCAACATTTAATGTATCACTTACGTCATTAAATTTGGCGGCAATTTCAGTGCGACTGGTATCAACGCCCATTGGAGAAATAAACTGACCACTAGGATTGTTGTTCAACATCATTGCTTGCAGCACAACATTGCGATACTTCACGGTGTCATAATAAACAGTCCAGGTTCCACGTTGCGGTGCTTCATAAACCAACACCGAAGTTTTTGAATCTGCGAAATAGAATACAGATCCTTCGTACATTCCACTCTTGCCTTGCGGATCGGTGATGCGAATATCAATAGAATCTATACCACCATTTTCGGCAAAAATAATCAGCTTGCGTGTATCGATATTAATATTGTAATCAACATATAAAGTATCGCCACGAGTAGCACGACGAGTAACTTGCGGGATATCGATGTTAGGACCTATGATGAATTGCTTTTTATCAAAATCGTACCCAACACCAATTTGTATATTCAACCAACTGAGGAATTGAGAGGCAACTTCAACAATAATACCACCAATTACAGAAACTGTTTTTACCACTGCATTCACCACAGCACTAACCGCTTTCTTAATCCAACCGAAGAAACGACGGTCGTCTTCAGGGCCAGATAATTTAGGCACCTGCACTGCGGAACCAATTTTTACCATCCCTGCCACACGATGCGTATTTACACCAGCCATTACACCACCTATAGGTCGGCCTCGCAAAAACGAAGGTATAAAACTATAACTGGGCACTTGAACATTGAATGCACCTGAACCTGTAATATCAAAATTACTGCGACCACCTATTGCAACACCAGCTGAACCTTTAAAGAAATCGCCCATTCCAGCAGCTTCAATATATATCTTAAACAATTGCTTATTGGTACTGTATGATATTTGACCGTAGCCGATTCCATAACCAAAAAGTTTAACTGTTCCACTACCCTTGAAATAGGTAAACGGACGAATATCGAGACCCAAATGCTCAATTTTCAGAACATCTGTTTTCGCCTTATCTGTCAAATCACAATGTAATTGAACTAAAAAATCGCTAGTTTTGTAAACGGTATTACCATTGGAATCAGTTTCCGTTAAATCATCGATACCACCTCTGATATTACTAATGATAACAGGTGTTGTTCCCAACGGAATATCGGTATCTACTGAAATGATAATTTTATTTAATTTACCATCCACAATTTTAATATTGGCGCCTAAACCAGAAATTGGTATTTTGCGGCGTGTTCCATCAAATATGATTTGATTATCTATATCAATAAAATCGCCATAAGCACTCTGATACACCAACACACCCGATTCATTTACAAATTCAACAGGCACCTGCGAAATATCTTGATATTGGTTGAATTTATTCATAAACGCATCAAAATCGCTATACGAACTATCTTGTTCAAAATACAAATCAACCCCATCTTCTCCACGTGATGCGTCATTATTCCAAACAATTTTACAAGCTATTTCAAACGAACGTTCAGACTCTCTGTAGATCATATCAAAATTATCAAGACCTACTCCCTTCCAAACAAATTTCAAACCAGTTACTGAATAATCCCAGAAACCGCCAGATGAATCGCGGAATATACGTGAAATTTCAATATCTGGAACGCCTACTGCTTGATATACATCATAGATTTTACGTAACTTAGACGACATTGCCATACTTTTCGTCTTAGGTGTTTTTTTCTTTATGGCGGTATTTTCTTTTTGCTCAGCTAGATAATCTTTATAATTTAAATATACATCAAATGCATTAATCAAATCGCTTAAATCACTGCTGGTGCCGTCTATAAGTCCAACCGATTTTGCCCTAAATTTATCTGCTTGCAACATCATATAGTCGCCAATAATCCAAGGATATTTACCAAATCCTACTACTTCAACCGTATCGGTGCTAAAAGTCATGGCTGCCCCAACCATACTTACCCCACCTAAACTGCCCAAATCAAACAAATAATCTTTGGAGCTTGGTATTATCATACCCAAACCAATCAAGTATTCTTTTGCACCTGATTTTGACAATACTGAATTTGGTTTTATAATTTCCAAATTGCCTTCCGTTTTCATAATGGGTGGTAAGCCAGGTTTCCAATTGGTGCGCTCAATGGTTGTTATACCAGGTATTTGAACTACATCATTGATAATGGCATCGCGAATAGTATATTTGTCGATGGCTTTATTATAAGAAATAGATTTTCCTTTGAACTCAAGTCCACCCAAGAATAAGAACTTATTCACATATTTCAATGTATTCTTTCCATTTTGCGGATATACCTCGAGCTCGTCTTCCATCCAGCCATCTTTTTCTAAAGTAACATAGATGGGCTTGCCACGACGCAATACATAATTGAATATAGAATCATTTCCAGCTATTTTATGCGGGCGACCCACTGCATTAGTATTAAGTGTTTCAAATAATTCCCGTTGATACACAAAATTATTTTGAGCATCTACAATCCATTTATCAAAACGAATAGTAACTCTAACACTGTCGAGCTTTTTGCCTGCGGAGTCAATAATTTCAAAATTTGAAATTACATCATCCCGCACCACTTTATATGAAGACTCTACCTGAGTAACCTTGTTTGAATTATCAGGCATTTTAACCAGAGAATTAACAAAGAAAGTGTATGTTCCAGTATCTTGCGGAATCCATTCCAACTCTGCATTTAAGCCTTTCGATTTCTTGAATTTCAAAGGTGAAGGCACATTACCAAAAGTTCCATAATTGATTGTTTCAATATCAACATTTCTTACATCCACACCGTAGAACATATCCACCTTATCACCCAGAATAATACTATTTGGTGTTTGTCCTCTTTTGGTTAGAATAAATTCAGGATCCTGTGTTACTTTGAATGTTTTGGTCTGAGTGTTTGACAAACCTTGCGGGCTTGTTATAGTAAGCGATAATGTATAATCGCCTTCTTTTATAAAAAACATAACAGGATTTGCCACCGTGTATGTATTATCCAATCCCTGACCTGTTAACCTCCACTCATAAGTTAAATTTTTAAAATGTGAACCATGTCGGAAAGTTAAGAAACGGTTAATATACAATGGTTGCGGGATTTCGATATTGATATCGGGTGTTACCCACAATACAAATTCTTTTTTAATATTAAATGGTCTCATGCTATCATTTGATTCAGCCCATCCAAAAACAAAACTTGGATTTACTGTATAGTCCGGTTCCGGTAGCCTAAATGCTAATCGATTATCGTTAACACTATATCCATTATCTGGTGTATAATCTTTAAAATTATTCACCTTTGCTGTATAGGTGCCTGCAATAAATCGAGCCAAATCAACCCAGCCACCCCAAAATTTATTATAAGGATATGCCTTCACTTGCGATGCCCAACTAGTAGAATCATTAAAAGCATGCTTCATATTATATACCTGCTTGTTGATGCTATCTCCCCAAATACCTTTTATCGTATCAGCTAACATCCAGCTTACGGTTCCCATAGAACGTTTTACTATATTCTTAGACTCAAATACGCCTTGATTTTTATAATATCTGAATTTAAAAGTTAAGGTGTCTTTGTATTCCTTCAATCTAATAGGTGTTCCAAATCCTGATGAGAAATTTTTTATAACCGATGCGGGCTTATTATCCATAAAAGTCGTGATAGAATCCAATCGGATACCCGTAACATTTCTGCTAATAAAACCCGGTTTGATCTCTAAAGATTTTGTATAATCTGGTTTAGGCGTTGATACAACAGGTATGAAATCGTAGCCTTTCACTCCTAATCCATATATTCGTTGTGGAGCGGCATAACTATCTGAAGTTTCAGAATCGAGCGCTTCATCTAATTCATTAGGGTAAGCCTTTATTATGCCAACCGTATCTGATCTTAATTCACCACAAATATATCGCGCTACTTTGAAAGTGTAATTTTCAACTTTATTTGATTCAGGAATTTTTATTTGCACTTTTTGTCCTCTATATTCCTGATTATTCATGTACCATCGTACACTGTCAAAATCGGTCTTGGTCTTTATATCCAGCGTATAAACAAACTCAGTAAATAAAAAGGTGTCTAATCCAATTGTTTCTATATCAACCAATGATTCATCAAGAGGCTTTGTCCTAACTTTATTTGGGGTTGAAAAGTGGTAACCACTTTGTAATTGAATTTTTTCTGATGGATTAAAGTATGATGCTATTCTGTAAAAATAATCTGCGTCGCAATACAATCCATTAATATAAGCACGTGTGGTATCATTTACCGAAATAGTTTTTGCTCCTACTAAAAAAGTAGAGTCTTGCGATAGCTGTATTATATAACCTTGCGGGGTCCCTAAAACTGGTTTCTCCCAGCTTAATGTTACATTATTCATTCCAATATGAAAAGGTTCAATTGGTTTAGGAACAGCTAGCGCATACGAACCTTTGTAATTAGCTCTTGTAATATGATTAAACGAACCATCATTTTGATTAATTGAAACATCGTAAGCTTTTGTCGCATCTAAATCATCCATATAATAATTCAACACCAAACCGGCTTCGTTTCCAATCAATTTTAAATACATTTTTGATTGTATTTGAGACAATGTCAAAGCTTGATTCCAAATTCTAAACTCGTCTACCTGACCTTTAAACATATAGCTCCCGCAATTATTAGGATTGGTAATTGCACCAAAGGCACCCAAACGCAAATAATCTACTGTAACCGGATTTACATTGGTTTGTTGGTTCTTCAATTTTCCATCAACATACAAGCTAAATACTTTTGTTGTTTCATCATAAGTTACTGCTACATGATACCATCTATTCGACTCAATGAGTTGCGTGGTATCGGTCATAACTACTGATGATGCAAATGAATAACCTATACCCGCAAACAGTTTTCGATTATTATATCCTAAAGTTACATATGGCGAAAAAACATCTTTAAAATTATTAACGATTGAACTAAATGCAGCTACATCGTCAGCTTTAAACATTAATTCGTAAGTATACGTTTTTAAGTTTAAGGTATTGGGCGTTGTAATATAATCGTTACAACCATTGAAAGACATTGCATTTCCTGGTGGTTGAAGAATATTTATACTTGATGAATCAATACAGCCGTATTTATCTGTAACCACCACTGTCTTATTTCCACTTTGGAAATCTGTAACTATGGCAGTGGTTTTATCATCGGTCCAATTAATTTGATAGGGAGCATTACCACCATTAATATTTACTCTAGCAGATGCATCATTGCAAAACAAACATGTTGCATGAGATAAAATTTCTGCTTCAACTACTGGTGATGCTACAGGTACAATTATGCTATCGCTTAACTCAAGTAAACAGCCATTGCCGGCATCTATAGCTAAATTATATTGCTTTTCTGATGATATGGTGAAAGAAATATCTTTTCCCTTTCCTTCAGTTATATTCAATGAAACCAATTGTGGATCACGCAAGCGAATTAACAATCCATCTGTTGCATTTTCAATATGCAGAAGTGTTACACCAGGTGAACATAGAACCGTATCCTGTAATCTGAAATTTAATTTTTCAATATTACAACTTGTTATTAACGATTTGGGTGATGAAAATGCATATGCACTGGTATCGTTGGTTAATGAATCAATTGCCCGCACACGATAGTAATACTGCGTTTTATATTTCAATCCACTTACCGAAAGCG
>JAIFLP010000152.1 GCA_020049015.1 Bacteroidota bacterium
TGCCCTTCATTTTTGTATGAGGGGCTTTTTTTTTGAAATTATTTAATTATTAATAAAAACAATTCAGCATGAAAGCGAACAACATTCTTGAAACTATTGGCAATACGCCACATGTGAAATTAAACAATCTTTATTCTAAAGATGTAGAAGTTTGGATTAAACTAGAAAAGGCTAATCCGGGTAGTAGTATCAAAGACCGCATTGCTTTGTCAATGGTTGAAGATGCTGAAAAGAAAGGTTTACTCAAACCAGGAGGAACGATTATCGAACCAACATCGGGAAATACAGGTATTGGTCTTGCTATGGTTTCGGCAGTTAAAAAATACAAATTAGTTTTAGTAATGCCCGAGTCTATGAGCATTGAGCGCCGCAGACTAATGTCGATATATGGTGCTTCTTTTGAATTAACTCCCAGAGAAAAAGGAATGAAGGGTGCAATTGAAAAGGCCAAAGAACTCTTGGCTGCTACACCTGGTGCATGGATGCCTCAGCAATTCGAGAACGAAGCCAATGTAGAGGTTCATAAACGAACTACAGCGCAAGAAATAATAAAAGATTTTCCCGATGGTCTTGATTATATTATTACCGGTGTAGGAACTGGCGGACATATTTCTGGTGTTGCTCAGGTATTAAAAGCTAAATTCCCTAATCTTAAAGTGTTTGCCGTTGAACCTGCTGCATCTCCAGTAATTAGTGGTGGCCAACCTGGTCCACATCCTATTCAAGGTATAGGAGCCGGTTTTATTCCTCAAAATTTACATTCACAATTGTTAGATGGTGTAATTCAAATTACAAAGGATGAAGCTTTTGAATATACAGCTAAAGTGGCAAAAGAAGAAGGTATTTTTGTAGGTATTTCAACTGGAGCCTCATTAGCTGCCGTAGCTAAAAAGTCTGCCGAGCTTCCTAAAGGTAGCCGCATCCTCACTTTTAACTACGATACAGGTGAAAGATATTTGTCAATAGAAGGTCTATTCGCTTAATAATTTTAAGATGAAATTACCCCTGAGCCGATAAGCTCATGCTCATCATACCATGCGGCAAATTGCCCGGGGGTAATTCCTCTTTGTTTTTCTTCAAATAAAATATACATTCCCTCTGAGTGCTTGATTAACTTGGCTTTTTGAAGTGGTTGTCGGTAGCGAATGCGAACTAAAACATTTTTACTCTCCCCTTCGCACATTGTTAAATCCTCCCGCACCCAATGAATATCATCTCTTTTTATTAATAACGATTGTCGGTATAATCCAGGATGATTTTCTCCTTGTCCTACATATACAATATTCCTCTCTATGTCTAACCCAATTACAAAAAGAGGTTCAGGAGATCCACCAATTTGTAAACCTTTTCTCTGACCTATGGTAAAATACCATGCTCCTTGATGTGTTCCTTTAATAGTACCGTATTTAGGATGAATATTATATGGCAGTGAATCTATCTTAATTAATTCCTCTTCTTCTACTATTCCTTCTGTCCTACTAAAATCAGGATAGTTGGCAGGCATTTCTACTATATTTCCTTTTTTGCTTTCTAATTTTTGTTGCAAAAATACTGGAAGGTCTATTTTTCCTACAAAACAAACGCCTTGAGAATCTTTTCTTTCAGCAGTAGGCAGATTTAAACTGGCTGCGATTTCCCGCACTTCCTTTTTCTCGAGATGACCAATAGGAAATAATGATTTCGATAATTGCTTTTGATTTAACTGACACAAAAAATAACTTTGATCCTTATTCTTGTCAATACCCGCTAATAACTGGTAAATAGCTTTATTCTCTTTATTAATGCTTTCTTTTCTGCAATAATGTCCTGTTGCAACATAGGCTGCACCCAGTTTCATCGCCTCTTCTAAAAAGACATCAAATTTAATTTCTCGGTTACATAATACATCGGGATTGGGTGTTCGGCCTTTTGCGTATTCCGAAAACATATAATCAACTACTTTTTGTTTATACGATGCACTTAAATCAACGGAGTGAAATGGAATTTCTAATTTTCGGGCAACTAGCTCAGCAATCAGTAAGTCATCTTTCCACGGACAATCGCCCGATAAGGTTCCCGTGGTATCGTGCCAGTTGATCATAAATAATGCTATCACATCGTATCCCGACTCTTTTAAAAGATGAGCAGCTACGCTGGAATCAACGCCTCCGGAAAGTCCTATTACCACTTTCTTTTTTTCCATATCTCAAAACGTGTCAGCAAAGATAAAATAAAAAAAGCGCCGCTCATTGCGACGCTTTCAGTTCTTTTTTTGTGGGAGCTACAGGGATCGAACCTGTGACCCCCTGCTTGTAAGGCAGGTGCTCTGAACCAGCTGAGCTAAGCTCCCGTTTTTGGAGTTGCAAATATACACGTCAATTTTATAAATCACAAAAAAATAGTAAAAAAAAATAAAAAAATAAAAAAAAATACTTAAATCTTTAAAATACAGATGGATATAAAAAATCTTTTTTTTAATAATATTGCCGATTATTTAGATTTTCCATTTTAAATTTTATACTTTTATATAGGTATATTATTAATCTTATTATGGACAGTATTTATCGCTTGGTTGAATCTGATACTGCTGACGAAATCTTTCAGATTATTATTGATGAGGTATTTGAATACTTCAATAATGCAGTAATCATGATTTTTCAGATAGATTCTGATAATGCTCACATACGACTAAAAAAAGTGTCACAGCTTGAGGATAGTTTGATTGCTAAAGTCTTTTCGTTAATGGGTTTCGACCCCTTTTCTAAAAAGTATCCTTTATTAGACTTATACGTGAAAAACTACTCATGCCGTAAAATATATAAATACCATTCCTTTAGCGAATTTGCCGGAAATGTTTTACCGTCATACATCTCTACTGCTTTGCAACCTATACTGGGTGTTAATGTGGTATATTCTATAGGCTTGAGTGGAAAAAATGGGGTGTTAGGTTCTGTTGTAATTCTTGATAGGAACAAACAAATACCAGTTAAAATATCTAAACTTGAATCTTTTATTGTTTCAGCTTCTATGGTTTTAGAGCGTATCTATATCCAACAAAATGTGCAAAAACTTAATAATGAGCTAATCCGATCAAAAGAGAAAGCTGTTGAAAGCGATAAATTAAAGTCGGCTTTTCTTGCTAACATGAGCCACGAAATAAGGACGCCAATGAATGGTTTAATAGGTTTTGCAGAAATGTTACTCAGACCGAATACCAGTGAGGAAAAACGTCGCCAATATGCCGATATTGTAAGAGATAGTTGCAAACAACTCTTATCTATTATTAACGATATTATTGATATTTCTAAAATTGAGGCCGGTCAGCTACAGTTATACCAATCTGAAGTGGCTGTTGATCAGTTAATGAAAGATGTTTTTTCTTTTTTTAAACTTTCTATGGAAAAGAAAAAATTGAAGTTTTCCTATTCTGTTGATTTGCAAAATACCAATGATTGCTTCATGCTCGATGAAATAAAACTTAAGCAAGTGTTGAATAATCTAATAATTAATGCACTTAAGTTTACCGAAGTAGGTTTTGTTAAATTTTCATGTCAGGAAGAAAAAAAGGTATTAAGGTTTTGTGTTTCCGATAGCGGTATGGGTATTTCTGAAGAAGATCAGGCTATTATATTTAAAAGATTCCGACAGTCCGATCGTACTCAAAATTATGGAGGCACTGGTCTTGGTTTAGCTATATCCAAAGCTTTTATCGAATTTATGGGTGGCAAAATATGGTTCGAGTCAAAAATACATGAAGGGACTAATTTCTTTATCGAGATTCCAAAAATTCAAGTCAACAATGAAAAAAGTATTATTATTCCTGAAAAAATAAAAAAATCTCAGTTCGATAAGATTGTTATTTTAGTTGCCGAGGATGAAGATATTAACTATTTGTATCTTGAAGAAGTTTTTGCTAATACTGGTGCCAAGCTTATTAGAGCTATAAATGGTAAGAATGCGGTTGAAATAGTGAAGGATAATTCCAATATTGATATTATATTAATGGATTTAAAAATGCCTATTCTAAATGGCTATGAAGCCACAAAACAAATAAAGTCTTTTAACCCTCAATTGCCAATTCTCGCACTTACAGCCTATGCTCTTACAGGCGATAAATTGAAGGCTATGGCTGCTGGCTGCGATGATTATCTTACCAAGCCTTTTAATGAAGAAGATTTATTCGATAAAATTACCAGCTGGGTAACAGTCTGATTTTTTTAATTACTTTTGCAATCGTGTTTGAAATCTTCAAGGTATGTATGTAAAGACAAGATTGGCTTCTCGTAGGGCTTTGCTAACGCAATTTTTTTTATACGGATTTATCATGGCGGCAATTCTATCTCGCTTCCCTGATTTAAAAGTGCTTTATAAAATGTCTTCTGCCGAATTAAGCTTCGTTCTTTTCTTTATGTCTGTTGGTTCGCTTCTTACCATGCCGTTGTGCGCTCAATTAATAGGAAAGTATGGTTCCAAAAAAGTATCCCTCTTTTCTCTATTGATGCTGTTTATATTTCCCTTGCTCACGCAAATGCCTAATATCATTGCATTGTATGCGCTTTGTGTCTTTTTCGGTGCATCATTAGGAATTTCAGATGTTGCCATGAATTCAAATTCCCTTATTGTCGAAAAAGCATATAAAAGACCTATATTAGGTTTGTTTCACGCTTTTTTCTACCTTGGTGTATTTGTGGGGGCATGGCTAAGTATTCTGTTTTTAAAACTAAGTATTTCTATTCAATGGCATCATTTTATTATTGCTCTTGCCGGTTTTGCTACTTTTCTTTTTATCCATCGTTTTTACCTGAAAGAAACTCCTGCTGCTGTTCAAAATAAATCATTTAAGATAAATTTTCCAAAAGGGACAATACTCATTATGGCATTTGTGGCTTTATGCGGTCGCATCATCGAAGGTGCTGTAGCTGATTGGAGTACTGTATACATGAATGAAATTATAAAACTTACTGCTGCGCTTTCTCCTTTAGGACTGGCTATTTATGCCGCTTTTATTTCTGGGGGCAGGTTCTTTGGCGATTACGTTCGTTCTAAATTTCCAGATGTGAATATACTATTCGCTTCTTGCCTTATTACTGCATCTGGTCTTGCTCTTATGATTTCTTATCCGCATATAGCTATTGCCATCCCAGCTCTATTTATTTGCGGCTTGGGTCTTTCTAATTTGGTCCCTATTATATACAGCATCGCGGGTAATCAAAAAGGGATTTCACCAGGGGTTGGACTAGCAACCATAAATACCATCAGCGGTTTTGGTTTTCTATTTGGACCTTCAGTAATCGGCTTTATTGCTGAAAAATCATCTTTACGCGTTTCATTTGCGTATGTGCTTATTTTGGCTCTAGTAATGGCTTATCTTACTAATTTGTATAAAAAATCTTTAGCTAAATCTTAAGATTTTAAGTACGCCAATAACATTTCAATAACCATCTCTTTCCTCGATCGGATAAAGCGTTTTGTACCTATATCAGTGTAATCCTTCTTGTCTGTTATAACTTCTATTATTGAATATGGAAATAAAATCAAAGAGAGCATGGATATATAAAAATGCTCCGGATTAATTTTTTGTTTTCTTTTTTCACTTTGCTCTTTCAACAGGGCTTCAGAAAATTGCTTGTGGTCAAATAAATACTTCAATAAGTCAGCCTTGTATACCAGCTCTTTGGTGTCTTTCAACATAGCCAATAACGATAATACCAAACCAGGCTTGTCAATTAACATTTCAATAAATGTAGATACGTATTGATTTAGTTTTTCTTCAATATTAAGTTCTTTAGAATTGATAATAGGGCTAAGTACCTGATGAAATTCCGATAGAATTTTATTTATCACTATTCGGGTTAAATTATCTTTATTTTTAAAATAATAATTGATCATTGCAAGATTAACTCCCGCCTCTTTGGCAATATCTCTTACGGTAACATGGTGATACCCTTTTTCTATAAACAATCTTGTTGCTGCTTCTATTATACTATCTTCTTTTTTCATCACCTATCATCCCTTTTGTATTGTGTATTTTCAAAGAAAAAGGCTGCATATTAATTCTTTGTATATGCAGCCTTTTAAAAATCAAATTAATTTTTCCAATTTGCTGGTGCTTGCAGCTATTTCGTCATCAGATATTACGTAGTCTTCTAATCCACCATTCAAATATTTATCAAATGAAGGTAAGTCAATGATACCATTTCCTGATAAATTAATCAAAATAGTTCTTTGCTTTCCTTCTTCCTTCGCCAAATTGGCTTCATGTATTGCGGCTGCAATTGCATGACTCGATTCGGGTGCGGGAATTATACCTTCTGTGCGTGCAAATAAAACCCCTGCTTCAAATGTTTTTAACTGTCTTACCGATACGGCTTCAATCAACTTATCTTTCAATAATTGACTAACTATAGCTCCAGCACCATGATACCGCAATCCACCTGCATGAATAGATGCGGGAATCCAATCGTGTCCTAAAGTATACATGGGGATTAAAGGTGTCATGCCTACGGTATCGCCAAAATCATATTGGAAAACACCTCTTGTTAATTTTGGGCATGAGGCTGGTTCAACAGCAACAATCCTTGTCTTTTTGCCTTTTAACAAATTTTCTCGTATAAAGCTAAATGATATCCCTGCAAAATTAGATCCTCCGCCAAAACAACCTAAAACAACATCAGGATAATCGCCTGCCATGGCCATTTGTTTCAACGATTCTTCTCCTATAATGGTTTGATGCAATAATACATGGTTCAATACGCTTCCCAATGAATACTTGGTATCATCATTCATGGCAGCAACTTCCACTGCTTCCGAAATGGCTATACCCAAACTACCCGGTGAATTAGGATCTTTTGCCAATATCTGTCTGCCCGCATTCGTTAACATACTGGGTGATGCAATTACTTCTGCTCCCCAAGTATTCATCAAAAATTTACGATAAGGCTTTTGTTCATAACTAATTTTAACCATGTATACCTGACATTGCATTCCGAAATGATGGCAGGCATAACTTAGTGCCGATCCCCATTGTCCTGCACCTGTTTCTGTGGTTATCTTTTTTACGCCTTCTTTATAATTATAATATGCTTGCGGTATTGCGGTATTTGGCTTATGCGATCCGGCATAACTGCCTCCTTCATATTTATAATAAATTTTAGCGGGTGTATCTAATGCTTTCTCTAATTGAAATGCCCTGTATAAGGGTGATGGTCTCCATAAACGATAAATATCACGAACTTCTTCAGGAATTTCGATGTATTGTTCCATCGAAACTTCTTGCTTAATCAATTCCATCGGAAAAAGTGGAGCTAAATCTTGCGGTCCAACAGGTTGCTTTGTTCCTGGATGTAATGGGGGCAAAGGTTTATTTGGCATGTCGGCCATAATGTTGTACCAATGTGTGGGCATCTCATTCTCATTGAGAATAAATTTTTTAGTCTTGCTCATGGTTTATTAATTTTGAATTTATATTATTTTAAAAATTATATACACTGGTAAACAAACCTCTTATTCCAGTAACAGACTGGCTATCTTTCACTTTTCCATAATCGTTTTCGTCTAAGGTACCATAATTGGCAATAGTTATGTCGCATTCAAATCCAAAACTCATTTTACCTGTTTTGTAAGTTATGCCCGGAGCAATACGCATCAATTGGTCTATGTCAGTAGCACGTCCATATATTTTTTTTACGTCTGCTATTTTCTTTTCAGTAATACCCATGTTTTTTGCATATCCCATCACCATGCTAAACATAATTTTATCACCATATACCACATTCACCCAATTATACGAATGTTGAAAGGGTGAATAGGCTTGTGATCCGGTTGTCGAATCTATTCCTGTTACCGCATAGCCTCCCAACATTAACATGTCATGCATATTCTCTCCCAACATACTGCTGGCTTTTATTTTTAATAATCCAGTTTTGTATTGAGCAAATGCCAAAATGGTTTTAGACCAAACCCGATCGTTTACAGTATGCAATTTTCCGTCTTTCGATGTATTTACTAATAGGGGTCGATAGTTTTTGACTCCGCCTCTTGTTCCTAGCAAAATATTTTCGTTTTGATATTGTATACTCAAATTTATTTCCGGAAGTATGGCATATCTTTGATTATATGTTGTTGGGCCAACTGCTCCTCCTCCAGTTAAATAGCTAATAGCTATAAAAGAACTCAATTTTCCAAAGTTTTGTGTGTAACGTACTTGCGGACTCCTATTAAAGGCAATAAATGGACCTCCTGCGTTAAATGCTACCGTGGTGGGGAACATTTCAGCTAAAAACAAAGGATGCCAGGTTTGTCCAATTATTAATTCACTTTTTTCCCAGTTGAGCTTCTGATAGGCATGTCGCAATCTAACTCCCATAGTAGTGTTTAGTCCTGTAAAGTCAAACTCTACAAATGACATTCCTTTGGCGCCACAAACATCACTACCTGAAAAAGCAAAATTGAGTCGCGTTGTTAATGCTAGTAAACTTGCGTTGGGAACAGCATTCTGATCGTTTCCCTTAGAGTCTTTAAGGATGTTCTTCGGGTACATTAAGAACAATCCCTCAATGGCTTCTTCGTTCAGCCTAGTATCATAAAAGGCATCATTTCTAACAAAGCCCCCAATTTTCAGTCTTCGTTCAGCCTAGTATCATAAAAGGCATCATTTCTAACAAAGCCCCCAATTTTCAGCTTTGTATCGTCACTCAATTGTATCTGGGAGTGAAGATTCAAACTGTCCAATGTTAAAAAAATAATTGCTAATGATTTGATTATTAATCGAATCGGATTTTTAAAGTACTTTTCTTTTTTCATTCATTCACGTTTTGCATAATACAAAAATAAACTTTTTTCATTGAAATGCTTTTTATTAGGCTTCTATTAAATACTTAGTTGATAAAAATTAGTTTGAGGCTATTTATAAAGGAAGAAATTTCAAAATCTGAAGAGTTTACAAACAAACAGATTGATTTAATAAATTCTATGGTTGAAAATCAAAAATTATATTTTGAAGAAATTGCCATAATGGGTAATGATGGTTTAGAAAGAAAACTACCTCCTATGATATTCACTTTAACTAAAGACTGATTAGCCTGATGTGCAGTTAACAATTGAGATAATACTGAGGGGTTGCAGGCACTTTGCTTTTGCAACCCCTTTATTTATTAATTTATATGAAACACCGTCATTTCGAGGCAAACCCCAATAAAAATTAGTGATAAATATGGTTATGTCAGTTCGAAGTATTTGAGAATACAAACAAGCTTTCAGTAAAGTGTTATGAAATTTTCATTTCAGTAAGAATATCAAAAAAATAAAAAACTCTTCCTTATCCGCTGCGGGCTGTTTGAGTGAAG
>JAIFLP010000141.1 GCA_020049015.1 Bacteroidota bacterium
TATTATCGAATACTTCTTGCGATGCTTGGTACGACAAATAAATATCTTTATCTGTAACAAATTGTGTTAGGTAGGTGCTAAAATGTGGATCCTCCATTCCTCCTATTAGTATAATTCTATGCGAAAACATATCAAAAAAGCTAGGATGTTGGTTTCGAAGAAATGGCAGTGAATCAGCATAATGATCCATATCCATACCAAATAATGCCTGTTCAAATCGAACGAAACGATAATCAATCTCAACTAGTGGAACATTTGCAAGCTTATTATCCTGATTGCATGAAGCTATGAAAATAGAAATAACTAATAATAAAACCCTTAGTAACTTAATCATAATAAAAAATTTCCTCAAAGTTATGATTTTGAAAATAAATAAAGAAGGATAAAATTCAACAAATATTAAGTATATTTACGTGTTATTCGATTTAATAACATTTAAAAGTATAACACATTGATTTTAAATTCAATATAATACAATGAAAAAAATAATTCTTTTATTGCTACTCGCCTTTACTTGTTTTGTTTTCAGTTTCAGCCAAGACTATCGCTTTTCAATGATGCTCAACCCTCAAATAAATTGGTTGAAACCCGAGAATAAAGATTTTAATTCAGAAGGTAGTCTGCTAGGTTTTGACATTGGAATGCAGGTAGACCGATTTTTTGCTGAGAATTATGCCGTATATTCCGGAATTAGCATTGGTACAATGGGCGGCAAGTTACTTCATGAAGCAAAAACTACATTTAAGTTAGAAGATAAAATCAATGTAGAAGTATCGCCTAATACCCGCATAAAATACAATTTGCAATACCTCAACATCCCCATTGGTTTAAAATTTAAAACTATTCAAATAGGCTATTTAACGTACTTTGCTCAGTTAGGAATTAACAATCATTTCAGGATGAGTGCTAAAGGAACCTCAAGCGATATTCTTACTGTATTAGATAACAGCGATATACGTAAAGAAATAAGCTTCTACAACATGGGATATGCTATTGGAGGCGGAGCGGAATACAACTTGGGTGGAAAGACTGCATTAATTCTAGGATTAGGTTTTGAGAGTGGTTTAGTTGATATTACCCGTTTTTCAGGAAGCATACATACGCAAGCAGTAACTATTAAAGCTGGTATTTTATTCTAATTAAATACAAATGAAAATTGCCATTGCCCAATTGAATTTCCATGTGGGAAATTTTGAATATAACTTCAATAAAATAAAGGATAGTATCCAACGCGGTCGAGAAGAAGGTGCTCAATTGGTAATTTTTTCGGAACTATCAGTATGCGGTTATGCTCCGCATGATTTATTTGAAAAAAAAGATTTTTTCGATAAATGTCAACATTGGTTGCAAAGAATTGCAGAGTTAACTGAAGGCATTGCTGTAATAGTGGGTTGCCCAAGTTTGAATCCATCAAATAATGGCAAAAAACTTTTTAACTCTGCCGTGTTTATTCAAAATAAGCAAATTATTTCGCTTTACCATAAGGCTTTGCTTCCGGCTTACGATGTTTTTGACGAGTACCGTTATTTTGAGCCTGGAAATACTTTTCAAACCATTTCATGCGGGGATAAAAAGATTGGGATTACTATTTGTGAAGATCTATGGGATTTTCAACCGGTTGAAAACGATTTTGGTAAAAGCCATCTCTATCAATGTTCTCCGATGGAAGAAACCATGAAATTAAAGCCTGATTTCATCGTAAATATATCAGCATCACCTTTTGAGAATAATAAAATAAAAACCAAAAGAGAAATATTCAGTCGACACGCCAAAAATTCCCGCATCCCAATTATATATGTTAATCAGGTAGGAGCCAATACGGAATTAATTTTCGATGGGGGTTCCCAAATATACAATTCATTTGGCGAATTAATCAGTTTGCTCAACTTTTTTGAAGAAGATTTTTTTGTCTTTGAAGATACATTTTTGCAGCAAAAATCAGCTATAACAGTTCATGAACCGAACAATATAGGATTGATGCATGACGCATTGGTATTAGGCATAAAAGATTATTTTGAAAAATCGGGATTGAAGAAAGCCATTATAGGATTGTCGGGAGGAATAGACTCAGCCATTGTATGCTATTTAGCTGTTGCAGCATTAGGAAATGAAAATGTAAGAGTTTTGCTAATGCCATCACAATATTCATCGCTACATTCAGTGGGTGATGCAGTAAAACTTGCCGAAAATTTACAAATACAATATGATACCATTGGTATACAGAGCATTTTTAAAGAAGTAAACAATAATTTAGCACCATTATTTTCAGGAAATAAAGAAGACGTAACTGAAGAAAACATACAAGCCCGCATCAGAGGTATTCTGTTGATGGCAGTATCAAATAAAAAAGGAAATCTTTTATTGAACACTACCAATAAAAGTGAAATGGCCGTTGGATATGGCACTTTATATGGCGATATGAACGGAGCTCTTTCTGTAATAGGTGATGTGTACAAAAAAGATGTATACAAGATTGCTGAATACATTAATCGTGAAAAAGAAATTATCCCGCATCATACTATTATAAAGCCTCCAAGTGCAGAATTACGTCCTAATCAAAAAGATAGTGATAGTTTACCTGATTATGACGTACTGGATGGTATTTTATTTCAATACATTGAATTGCAGCGTTCGGCAGAAGAAATAATTAGAACAGGATACGATGGAGAAACGGTGTATAGAATTATTAAAATGGTAAACTATTGTGAGTATAAAAGATTTCAAGCACCTCCAGTGTTAAGGGTTTCGTCAAAAGCTTTTGGTTTTGGAAGGAGATTGCCTTTAGTGGCGCAGTATTAGAATTAGGCATAATTATATATATGAAGATCATTAGTAATAAGGAATGTGAGAACTGTATCTATCATCCTAAATCTGTTTTTTCTGTTCTAAATGATGACGAAAAAGCATTTTTATCAAAACATATTGTATGTTATAAATACAGCAAGAATGAAATAATATTTCATGAGGGGGACAAACCAACGGGACTCATTTGTCTATCAGATGGGAAAGTGAAACTTTTTAAAGAGGGTGTGGGAGGCAGGGAACAAATAGTTCGCATGGCCCGTCCCGTAGGCTTTATTGGTTATCGAGCTTTGTTTGCTGAAGAGAACCACAGGGCAACAGCGATGGCTATTGATAATTCCAAAACATGTCACATAAATAAAGATGCTGTTGCGGAATTGATTTCAAAAAATGGGCAATTGGCTATGCATATAATTAAAGCCTTTGCCACTGAATTGGGTCATACTTATACCCGAACCATAACCTTAACCCAAAAACACATTAGAGGAAGACTTGCAGAATCAATCATCTTTCTTAAAGATACTTATGGATTAGAAGAAGATGAAAGCACTATTAAAATTGAAATCAGTCGGGAAGATTTGGCCAGTTTGTCGAACATGACCACTTCCAATGCCATACGTACGCTTTCAGCATTTGTAAAAGAAAAGGTTTTGGCTCTCAGCAAGCGGAAAATTAAAATAGTAGACCTGCATGCCTTAGAAAAAATAAGTGAATTGGGTTAGCGATACCATCGCAGGAATTAGCAAAATGCAAAAATTAAATATTACACAAAATGAACATCAAAGAGCAGTTGCTTGTAGAAATGTCGCGTTCCAACATTGATTACATTGCTGCCTACATAGGTAATAATAAATTAAAATTCAGAACGCTGGTAAAACTGCTGCACGAAGAAAAATCGCCTGTGCCTGAAAGAGCTTCCTGGGCTATAAGTGCAATTACAGATAAATACCCGGAACTAGGCCTCCCCTATTTAAAAACTTTTGTTGAAAAGCTTCCTCAATATCCCCACACCGGAATACAGCGAAACATTTTAAGGTATATGGCTAAAACAGAAATTCCTGAAGCTTTGAGCGGAACTTTGTATGATTACTGTTATACGGTAGTGCTAAGCCCTTCATTTCCTATAGCAGTAAGAGCCAACGCACTTGAGACTATGTATAATATAGCTAAAAATGAACCCGACTTACTTCAAGAAATAAAAACGGTGATACATGAAATACTGCCTGAAGGAACAGCAGGGATTCAATCAAAAAGCAAAAATTTGTTAAAACACATTCGCTAATGACTCAAATTTTGAAAAATTGCTTACCTTAGCGGACTAATTTCATAAATGGCAAGAGAGAATACATATAAACGCAGACTTAGAGGATCGTACATAACATCTACCATAAGTATTTCATTGGTATTGTTTATGATTGGACTTATTGGATTGTTATTGCTCAATGCCAATCATCTTTCTGATTATGTAAAAGAGAATATAAGTTTTAACGTTCTTCTTAAAGAGGGTACCCGTGAAATTGATATTATTCAAATGCAAAAATCGTTAGATATCAAAAAGTACGTTCGCTCCACAGAATATATAACTGCCGATAAAGCAGCTGAACGCCTCAAGAAGGAATTAGGGGAAGATTTTATAGGATACCTTGGTTTTAATCCTCTACTGCCAGCAATAGAAGTAAAAATGCATGCATCGTACGCCAATAATGACAGCATTGCCCTTATTGAGAAAGAATTTATGAATAACCCTTTGGTAAATGAAGTAGTTTACGAAAAATCGCTCATTCAAGCGGTAAATGAAAACATACAAAAAATAAGTATTATTTTGCTCCTCTTTTCTTTTTTGCTTTTTTTAATAGCCATAGCACTTATAAATAATACCATTCGGCTTTCGGTATACTCCAAAAGATTTCTTATTCGCACCATGCAAATGGTAGGCGCTACTAAAGGTTTTATACGAAGACCTTTTATTTTTAAATCTATGTTACAGGGTATGTTTTCAGCCATTATAGCCATTGCTTTAATTACATTGATAATCTATGTAATCCAAAATGAATTGCAAGATATTATTGTTTATTTCGAAATGAACCTCTTGTTTTTATTGTACATTATCATTATTAACATGGGAATGCTAATCAACATGATTTTTACATTTTTTGCTGTAAATAAATACCTAAATATTGACGAAGATAAATTATATTAAAAAAAATAGATATGTCTGAAAAAAATAAAAAAACAGATTCTTCAAATAAAACAAAGAGTGCGGGAGAATTGGGATTTGCACTATCTTTAGAAAACTACTTTCATTTAGCCATTGCCTTTGTTATTATTATTATTGGCTTTTTATTAATGATGGGTGGTAAAGTAGAAGACCCAAGCGAATTTAATCCTGAAATATTCAATTTCAGAAGAATTACCTTAGCTCCCATCATTGTAATGATAGGCTTTGTGTATGTAATTTATGCTATCATGAAAAAACCAAAAGCTTAATTATGTCCTATTGGGAGGCAATTATTATTGCCATTGTAGAAGGTCTAACAGAATTTTTACCAGTGTCATCTACTGGTCATATGATTATAGCATCGGCACTAATGGGTGTTGAAAGCACAGCTTTTACCAAATTTTTTGTTGTTGCTATACAGTTAGGCGCCATACTTTCAGTAATAATACTTTATTGGAAACGTTTTCTACAAAGCATGTCCTTTTATTACAAATTATTTGTGGCATTTATACCTGCGGTAATATTTGGCTTATTATTTAGTGACTTAATTGATCAAATACTTGAGAGTGTTTTGACTGTTGCCATAAGCTTATTTTTAGGCGGTATTGTTTTATTATTTATTGACCGATGGGCCGACAAAAGGAAAAAAATCACGGAAGAAGAACCTGATTACAAATCATCCTTTATTATAGGAATGTTTCAGGTAATTGCTATGATTCCTGGCGTATCGCGCTCAGCAGCTACCATAATAGGTGGACTAAACCGTGGATTGAGCAGGAAGGCTGCCGCAGAGTTTTCATTTTTTTTGGCAGTACCTACTATGTTTGCAGCTACAGCAAAAAAACTTTTTGATTCTTGGAATGAAGGCATTGTATTTAGCCCGCATGAATTGAAATTATTGGCCGTTGGCAATATCGTTGCATTTTTGGTAGCCATGTTGGCCATTAAAACATTTATAGGGATACTTAATAAATATGGTTTTAAAGCTTTTGGTTACTACCGAATAATAGTAGGAGGAATTTTAATTATTCTAATGATGAGTGGATCACAATTAAACATATTTTAATGGCTTATAATTTTGAAGAGGGTGAAATCCTGCTCATTGATAAACCATTATATTGGACCTCTTTCAATGTAGTATCCAAAATCAGAAACTTGATCCGAAACCGACTGCACATTAAAAAAATAAAAGTAGGGCATGCTGGTACTTTAGACCCTCTAGCCAGTGGTCTATTAATAGTATGCACCGGTAAAAAGACAAAAGAAATTGAAGGCATTCAATGCCAAACGAAAGAATATCTGGCACTTATAGAATTTGGTCGCAGCACCCCTTCCTACGATTTAGAAACCCCTTTTGACAAAGAATATCCTACTGAACACCTTAGCGAACAGCTAATTAAGGAAGTACTAACAAAATTTACCGGTGAAATATGGCAGAAGCCTCCCGTTTATTCGGCTAAGTTAATTGATGGTAAAAGAGCGTATGATTACGCAAGAGAAGGTAAAGAAGTTGATATTAAATCCGTTCAGATAAATATCCATGAAATTGAATTGGTTTCGTGGGCATCTCCGGTACTGGAAATAAAAATTCTTTGCAGTAAAGGCACATACATTCGTTCATTAGCACATGAAATAGGACTGTCTGCGGGCAGTGGAGCCTATCTCAAAGCATTAAAAAGAACTGCATCAGGGAATTATAAAATAAAAGATGCCATGAACTTGCAATATTTTGAAGAAAATTTACTTTCTTTGCAACCCTAAAAGTTTAAGTACGTATAAAAGGTTCGTGTTTTATCATATTTTATTGAAAATCAGATCAAAACACTTTAACAAAACAGTATAAAATGAAGTTATCTCAGTTCAAGTTCACTTTGCCAGCGGAATTAATAGCCAAGTATCCGGTAGAAAATAGGGACGAAAGTCGTTTAATGGTTTTACATCGCTCCTCAGGCAAAATTGAACACAAAACTTTCAAAGATATTTTGGGTTATTTTAATGAGCATGATGTTATGGTATTTAACAATACCAAGGTTTTTCCTGCCCGTTTATATGGGAATAAAGAAAAAACAGGTGCTGAAATTGAAGTATTTTTGCTCCGGGAACTCAATGCAGAGCAAAGATTATGGGATGTTCTGGTAGATCCAGCCCGTAAAATCAGAATAGGCAACAAATTGTATTTTGGCGAGAACGATGCATTAGTTGCTGAAGTTATTGATAATACTACTTCCAGAGGTCGAACCTTAAGATTCTTGTTCGACGGTAGCTACGATGATTTTAAAACAACATTGTACCAATTAGGAGAAACACCCCTTCCCAAGTTTATTAAAAGAAGTGTTGAACCAGAAGACAGGGAGAGGTATCAAACAATATTCGCTCAACATGAAGGTGCAGTGGCCGCTCCTTTTGCAGGATTGCATTTCAGCCGAGAATTATTAAAACGCTTGGAAATCAAAGGACTCAATTTCGGTTTCATTACATTGCATGTGGGTTTGGGAAATTTCAGAACCGTTGATGTAGAAGATCTGACCAAACACAAAATGGATTCAGAGCGCTATATCATTACACAAGAAGCCACCGATATTATAAATAAAGCCAAGGACGAAAGAAAACAGGTTTGTGCTATTGGTACATCAACCTTGCGTTCCATTGAAAGTAGTGTAACCACCTTAGGTCAGGTAAAACCTTTTGATGGATGGACCAATAAGTTTATTTTTCCACCATACGATTTTAATGTCCCTACTTCATTGGTGTCTAATTTTCACCTTCCATTATCTACTCTATTAATGACGGTATCAGCTTTTGCTGGTTATGATTTTCTCTTTAAAGCATATAAAACAGCTATTAAAGAAAAATACCGCTTTGGTACTTATGGTGATGCTATGTTAATTCTTTAAAGGAGTTTTGACATGAAAAAAATGTTATTCTTAGCTATAATTTTATTTACCCTTGCTAACATGACAGATGCGCAAAAAACCAGTTATGTGGTTATCAATACCAACTTGGGCAGCATGAAGGTTAAACTATACAATGAAACTCCATTGCATCGTGACAATTTTATCAAATTGGCCAATTCTAATTTTTACGACAGCCTTTTATTTCACCGTGTAATTGCAAATTTCATGATTCAGGCTGGCGATCCTATGAGTAAAAATGCGAAACAAGGGGCTCAATTGGGCAGCGGTGGTCCTGGGTATAATATTCCTGCAGAAATAAAGCTTGGCTTGATTCATAAAAAAGGTGTGTTGTCAGCGGCTCGTTTGGGCGATCAACAAAACCCAAAAAGAGAGTCTAGTGGCTCTCAATTCTATATTGTACAGGGTAGTAAAATTACCGATGAGCAATTAAATCAAACCGAAGCAGGAATTAACAATCAAATAAAGCAACAACTTATTTGGGCGTATATTTTAGAACCCAAAAATGCTGCCATAAAAGCAAAAATTGACAGCCTTTACCGCAGCAATAAGCAGCAAGAATTAAATACCATAGCAAAAGAAATTGAAACTAAAATTGAACCTCAATTTCAACAACAAATGTTTAAGTATTCTCCTGCTATGCGGGAAA
>JAIFLP010000064.1 GCA_020049015.1 Bacteroidota bacterium
GTAACACAATCTACCATATCGCCACCGCCCATATAGGGAGGTAATTCGTTCAATATTTGGTGTTTCCCATACAAGATACCTATTCCAGTGGGTCCATATAATTTATGCCCGCTAAAAACTAAAAAATCACAATCCAATTCCTGCACATTTATAGGTATATGCTGAATGCTTTGAGCAGCATCTATTAATATTTTTGCTCCCGCACCATGCGCCAAATCAATAATTTCTTTTATTGGATTAACCGTTCCTAATGTATTTGAAACATGAGTAACAGCTACAATTTTTGTTTTTGAAGAAAGCTTTTTTTTGAAGTCTTCTAATTCTAATTCGCCATTTTCATTAAATGAGAAAGTAATGAGTTTTGCTTTTTTTCTATCGCACATCATTTGCCAGGGAACAATATTGGCATGGTGTTCCATTGTTGAAATAAGCACTTCATCTCCTTCATTGATATAGCGCTCTCCAAAAGAATATGCTATGGTGTTGATGCTTTGAGTTGCCCCGCTGGTAAAAATAATTTCTTGTGAGTGTTCAGCATTTATGAATTGCTGTATTTTTTTTCTGGCCAATTCATATTCATCGGTGCAACGTTGACTTAAAGTATGAACCCCTCGGTGAATATTGCTGTTGTATAAATTATGAATTTCAGCAATTTTATTTGTTACATAATTGGGCTTTTGAGTAGTTGCTCCATTATCGAAATAAATCAAATCTTTTCCATTTACTTTTGTTTGCAAAATGGGAAAATCTTCACGAATTTTATGTACATCTATACTCATGGTCAACAACAATGCATGGGACAATTATGGCATCTAGCGAGTTCACTTCTTAAACGTTTTCCAACCATTTCATCAATTCTCTCGCGCAATGGTTCAATATTTATTTTTTCAACAATTTCATAAGCGTATGCATGTAATAATAATAACCTCGATTCAGGTTTTGAAATACCGCGCGAACGCATATAAAACATGGCGTCATCATTCAATTGACCGATAGCTGAACCGTGTGTACATTTTACATCATCGGCATATATTTCCAATTGAGGTCTTGCGTTCATGCGGGCTGTATCCGACAATAATATTCCGTTACTTTTTTGATAAGCATTGGTTTTTTGTGAATCGATATCTACTAAAATTCTTCCGTTAAAAATACCTTTAGCCTCATTATCTAGTATTCCTTTGAATAATTGACTGCTTTCGCAATTGGCTTTTGCATGGTGCATAAAAGTAAAATTGTCAATATGCTGACTGCCATCGGCCATAAAAAATCCGTTACAGCTATTATTTGCATATTCACCATTCATCAATACATTAATATTGTTTCTAACCAAGCCCCCATGTAAAGTGAAAATATTAATATTGGAATCGCTATGGCTTTCCTGATTAACGTATGTTGATTGCATTTTAATGGAATTGTTATGTTCGTTTTGCATGAAAATAAGATCCAGTTTGGAACTTTTTTCTTGAAAAATTTCAGTAACAATATTAGATAGGAAATGATGTATGGATAATGTATGGTCGCAAACCATTATATTAGCCGAAGCATTCTCTTCAAGAATGATTAAATTGCGGTATTGAACCAATAAATCTTCTTCAGATAGTAATAAATTTACTATTTGTAAAGGCTTATCTAATGCCGCATCTTTTGCAATATGTATATAAAAGCCATCGGTTGCAAAGGCCGTATTTAGTGATGCGTATACGTCTTCATCTTTTGAAAGTTTTCCCAGATATTGATCAACAATTTGCGGATTGGTTTTAATGGCATCCTTTAAGGAGCAAATAGTAACACCTTTTGGCAAATTACCTCTTTGATCAAATCTGTAAAATTTTCCGTTTGCAAGAATTAATAAGTGTGTTTCGAGCTGTGGCACATCGCATCTAAATATGTCGGCAACAGAAACATTAATTTTGGGGTATTCTAAGCTTTTATTATAGCCGTTCCCAAAATAGTTGTCTAATTGAGTGTATTTATACTTTTCACTTTTTCTATCCGGAAAACCTTTTTCAAGAAAATGATGAATGGCTTCTTCTCTCTTTATTTTCAGTCCATGCGGCACGTTATTTAAAAGCAATAATTTATTTGCTTCAAATAGATCTTTGTATATATTTACGATTTCACTCATACAGCAATCTCCTTTTTAATCCAATCGTAACCTTTTTCTTCTAATTCTAAAGCCAATTCTTTGCCGGCAGATTTAACAATTTGTCCGTTATATAATACATGTACAAAATCGGGAACTATATAGTCTAGAAGTCTTTGATAGTGCGTAATAACAATGGTGGCATTGTCGGGTCTTCTTAATTTATTCACCCCATTGGCAACAATTTTAAGGGCGTCAATATCCAGACCCGAATCTGTTTCGTCAAGAATAGACAATTTAGGTTCAAGCATAGCCATTTGAAAAATCTCATTTTTCTTTTTTTCACCACCAGAAAAACCTTCATTAACCGATCGATTTGTCATTTTAGCTGTTATTTCAACCAATTCTTGTTTTTCCCGCATGGTCTTTAAAAAGTCGGATGCAGAGAGTGGAGGGAGGTTTTTATATTTTCTATGCTCATTGAGAGCAGTACGGATAAAATTAACCATACTCACACCCGGAATTTCTACCGGATACTGAAAACCAAGAAATAGACCTTCTCTCGATCTGTCTTCAGGAGCCATATCTAAAATATCTTTTCCATTAAAAAAAACAGAACCATGGTTTACTTCAATATACTCACGACCTGCCAATACACCTGCCAATGTACTTTTTCCCGAACCATTGGGGCCCATGATAGCGTGAACTTCACCTGCATTTACATTTAAGTTAATGCCTTTTAATATTTCTTTGCCATTAATGGCAGCTTTTAAATTCTTTATCTGTAACATGTTTTTCTTTTTTATTAGCCTACGCTACCTTCCAAACTTATTGATAATAATTTTTGTGCTTCAACAGCAAATTCCATCGGAAGCTGATTTAATACTTCCCTAGCATATCCATTTACTATTAAGCCTACCGCATCTTCTGTTTTAATGCCTCTTTGATTGCAATAAAAAATCTGATCTTCACCAATTTTTGATGTAGTGGCTTCGTGTTCAACAATGGCAGAGGGATTATCAACTTCCAAATAGGGAAATGTATGAGCCCCGCATGTGCTGCCCAATAATAATGAATCGCATTGTGAGTGATTTCTTGCACCTTCAGCACCACGCAGCACTTTTACCAAACCTCTGTAACTATTGTTGCTGAAGCCAGCAGAGATACCTTTCGATACTATTCGGCTGCGGGTATTTTTTCCTATGTGTATCATTTTGGTGCCTGTATCGGCTTGCTGGTAATTATTGGTTAAGGCTACCGAATAAAACTCACCAACAGAATTATCGCCTTTTAGTATACAACTGGGGTATTTCCAGGTAATGGCTGAACCTGTTTCAACTTGTGTCCAAGATATTTTTGCATTTTTTTCTTTGCAAATTCCTCTTTTGGTTACAAAATTATAAATTCCGCCTTTGCCATTTTTATCGCCCGGATACCAATTTTGCACCGTTGAATATTTTATTTCGGCATTTTCCATGGCAACAAGTTCAACTACTGCTGCATGTAATTGATTTTCATCCCGCATAGGTGCAGTACAGCCTTCTAAATAGCTAACATAACTTTCGTCATCGGCAATAAGCAAGGTGCGTTCAAACTGACCTGTATTGGCTGCGTTAATTCTGAAATATGTGGATAATTCCATAGGACAGCGCACTCCTTTGGGGATATAGCAAAACGAGCCATCGCTAAATACAGCACTGTTTAATGCAGCAAAATAATTATCGGTGTAAGGAACTACAGTTCCTAAATATTTTTTAACCAAATCGGGATGTTCGTGAACGGCCTCACTAAAAGAACAAAATATAATTCCTATTTCAGCGAGGGTATCTTTAAAAGTTGTTTTAACCGAAACACTATCTATCACGGCATCAACTGCTACTCCGGTCATGTGTTTTTGTTCATTCAATGGAATTCCCAATTTATCAAAAGTAGCTTTTAATTCAGGATCTATTTCATCCAAACTATTCAGCTGTTTTTTTTGTTTGGGAGCAGCATAAAAGATGATATCCTGAAAATTTATGGCAGGAATTTTCAAATGTGCCCATTCAGGTTGTTTTAGTGTTTGCCAATACTTGAATGCCTTGAGGCGAAATTCAAGCATAAATTCGGGTTCATTTTTTTTGGCTGATATAATTCTTACAACATCTTCATTTAAGCCTTTTTGAATGGTTTCTGTATCTATGTTGCTTACGAATCCATATTTATAATCACTCCCCGTTACTTCCGCCAATATACTGTCTTGTGAAGTATCCATCGCTCTTATTTTACTTATTTTTATTTAATCTAAATAATTACAAAGGTAGGAATCTTACTTATAAGATACAAGCCTATATAATATATTTTCTATAACAATTAATAGAGCAGCTTTGTTTTAACCTTGCGACTTAAAATTTTTCTTTACCTTTGCTGCTTAAATGATGCTGCATGGAAGAAATGAAAAAAGATATAGGTGATTTGGGTGAATTTGGATTGATTAGTCATCTTACCAAAGATTTGAAAATAAAGCATTCAACTACCATTAAAGGTATTGGCGATGATGCCGCAGTGTTGGATTATCAAGGAAGTGAGTTGGTTATTACCACTGATTTATTGGCAGAAGGTGTGCATTTCAATTTGATATATACCCCTTTAAGGCATTTGGGATATAAGTCGGTAGTGGTAAATTTATCGGATGTATATGCTATGAATGCGATTCCCAAGCAAATTACTGTATCTATTGCGATATCTAAAAAACATGATATCGCAATGTTGGAAGAATTGTATGCGGGAATTAAGCTTGCATGCGATCGTTATGGGGTTGATTTGGTTGGAGGCGATACAACATCTTCATTTAGTGGATTAATAATTAGTATTACAGCATTAGGGAGTGTTGCTAAGGACAAAGTGGTTTATCGCAATGGAGCAAATGAAACTGATCTGATATGTGTAACGGGAAATTTAGGGGCAGCTTATGCGGGATTGCAAATTTTAGAGCGCGAAAGTACTTTATTTGAAAAAGAAGGTGTGCAGCCTATTTTAAAAGATTATGAATATGTTTTGGAACGACAATTAAAGCCCGAAGCTCGAAAAGACCTGATTGATTATTTTGAAGAGAAAAATTTGCTACCTACATCTATGATAGATATTTCGGACGGATTGTCATCTGAAATAATGCATATTTGCAGACAATCAGGTAAAGGATGTGAGTTGTACGAAGATAAAATACCAGTAGATGAACAAACATCTAAAGTTGCCGAAGAGTTGGGCATTAACCCTTTAACCTGTGCTTTGAACGGTGGTGAAGATTATGAATTGCTTTTTACAGTGCCATTATCTGAGTATAAAAATGTGAACGATCATCCTTTTATACATATTATTGGTCATATTACGCCTGAAAAAGGCAAGCATTCCTTAATTTTAGAATCAGGTCAGGAAATAGAATTAAAAGCCCAGGGATGGAATCCCATTTTAAGTTAAAAATGATTTAGTAAGAAATAAAGGAATAATAATAAAAAAAACTCTTTAAAAATAATTATTTATCTACTTTTGTGGCATAAATTGAACGTGATGGAACCAAGAGTATCTCCTATTAAGTTGTTTTCTGGAACAGCATCCAATTATCTGGCTGAAAGCATTGTAAAAAGTTATGGAACTGAATTGGGCAAAACCCAAATTCTTCGCTTTAGCGATGGTGAATTTCAGCCTTCATACCTTGAATCGGTGCGTGGATGCACGGTTTTTATAGTGCAATCTACTTTTCCGCCATCCGATAATTTGTTTGAATTGTTATTATTGATTGATGCAGCAAAAAGAGCTTCTGCAAAAACAGTAGTAGCGGTAATTCCTTATTTTGGAATGGCGCGTCAGGACAGAAAAGATAGGCCAAGAGCGGCTATTGGCGCTAAGTTGGTGGCAAATTTATTAACGGCATCTCATGTAGACCGTATTATGACTATGGATTTGCATGCTGATCAATTGCAGGGATTCTTTGATGTGCCAGTAGACCATTTATATGCTTCTCCTATTTTTGTTCCCTATTTAGAATCGCTCAATCTGGATAATTTGGTGGTAGCAGCTCCTGATATGGGAGGCTCAAAAAGAGCCAATGCCTACTCACGTTTTCTGAAAAGTGAGATGGTAATCTGCTACAAGAATAGGAAGAAGGCCAATGCTATTGATGAATTCAAAGTGATAGGTGATGTAAAGGGTAAAAATGTGGTAATTGTTGACGACATGATTGACACAGCCGGAACGATCACTGTAGCTGCCGATACCATGTTGAATGAAGGAGCCTTGAGTGTTAGGGTTATTGCTTCGCACCCTGTTTTATCAGGTCCTGCTTATGATAGAATTGAAAAAAGTGGCATTACCGAGCTTATTGTTACCGATACCATACCTTTAAAGCAGCAAAGTAGTAAAATCAGGGTATTGTCTATTGCCGGTCTTTTTGCCGATACCATTAAGAAAGTTTATACTTATCAGTCTATTAGCACCAATTTTATTGTGTAAACCTATTGTATTTCTCAAAAAGAAATTTTACTTTTGCAGCCCTCTTCAAAACAAATAGTTGTGATGGGGAATTAATGATTATTAATTCTGAGTAACAAAAAAAAATTATGAAAACATTTGAATTAAATGGTTTGGCCAGAACCGATCTGGGTCAAAGTGCAGCGAAACAGCTTCGCAACTCTAGTTCAGTACCTTGTGTATTATATGGTGGAAAAGAAAACAGCCATTTTAGCGTTACGCAACCTGATATTAGAAAATTGATATATTCGCCTAACGTTTATATCGTAGAATTGGTTATTGGAGGCAAAAAGAGTAAAGCTATTATTAAGGATATTCAAACAGATCCATTATCTGATAAGGTGATTCATATTGACTTTCAGGAAGTATTTGAAGATAGAACTGTAATCATTGATGTTCCTTTAAAAATGTCTGGTAGCTCTATTGGAGTAAAAAAAGGGGGTATTGTAAAAACTTTTATGCGTACTTTAACAATTAAGGCATTGCCAAAGTTTTTACCTGATGAATTGACTGTTGATGTTACCGATTTAGATATAGCCAAAAGCATCCGCATTAAGGATTTAAAATTTGATAATATTTCTATTTTAGAACCAGCCAATGCACAAGTTATAACCATCAATGCTACCCGTGTTTCTAAATCTGAAGAAACAGCCGCTGCTGCTGCAGGAGATAAAAAGAAAAAATAATAAAGATTGAAATATCTCATTACCGGGTTGGGAAATATTGGTGATGAGTATGCCCACACCCGACATAATATAGGATTTGATATATTAGATGCTTTAGCTAAAGCATCTAATATATCTTTTGATGATCAACGATATGGCGCTATTGCTGAGTTGAAGCATAAAGGAAGAACGCTCGTTCTCTTAAAGCCCAATACCTACGTTAATCTTAGCGGTAAGGCTGTAAATTACTGGTTGCAAAACGAAAAAATTCCAATCGAAAATCTTTTAATAATTTTAGACGATCTGGCCTTACCTTTTGGAAAAATACGTTTAAAGCCAAATGGTAATGATGGAGGGCATAATGGATTAAAAAGCATCAATGAAATACTCCAGCACAATAATTACTCCCGTTTGCGCTTTGGAATTGGAAATAATTTTGGCAAAGGACATCAAGTCGATTTTGTTTTAGGTAGATGGAATGAAGAAGAAAAAAAGAATCTTGTTCCCAGAATAGATGTTGCCATGCATATGATCCAATCTTTTGCAACCATAGGGATAGAAAGAACCATGAATTTCTTTAACAATAAGTAATGGAAAAGGAATTAGATGTTCGTATTGACAAGTATTTATGGGCAGTGCGGGTTTTTAAAACCAGAAGTATTGCAACTGATGAAATTAATAAAAACAGAGTAACTATTAATGGCATTGATGTAAAACCATCCCGTATAGTAAAGCCGGGTGATGTAATTGCCATTCGCAAACCCCCTGCTGTATTTACATATAAAGTACTAGCTTTATTAACACAGCGTATTTCAGCTTCATTGGTTTCTCAATATGCCGAAAACCTAACTCCTGAATCAGAAATACAAAAACAATACATTGCCCGAGTAAATGTTACTTTTAAAAGAGATAAAGGTGCCGGCAGACCTACCAAAAAAGACCGTAGGGATATAGAAGAATTGGGATTGTAATTTTTTATGCTTTCAGATTAAACTCCTATTTAATATACTTATATTTGTTTTAACTAATTGGCAAAAATTTAAACATTCGTTAAAAACACAACTATTTTTGCACATAGAATTCCATCTACTTTAATGATTATTAGATAAAAACAAAGCAGGGAGTTTTACTTCTTCTTATTTAATTTGTCTTTTAGCTCTTTATTCTCTTCACCTAATAAGTAGGCCGATTCCAGAACTCTATTGTATCTGTCTCTTATTTCT
>JAIFLP010000167.1 GCA_020049015.1 Bacteroidota bacterium
GTTCAACTGGCGGGGCGGTCTACTCGATTGGGTGCTGGCCTTCTGTTTTTCAAATATTTATGTATCATTAAATCAATGTTTACAATCTATAAATTATCAGTTTTGCGTTAATTAAGTTTGCAGGATTGTTAGGGTCTTTAACTTGAACGTCTGCAATGCTTAATTTTGGATTACCCAAATTTTCAATTCTGTGTTTGCTATCTGTCGGAAACGAGTTGTATTTGTTGGACGGTATAACTGCAACGAGTTCAAAATCGTCTCCTGTTGTGTGTAAATAATTAAAAACTCTTCTTGGATTCTGAATTTGCCACATTCCACGAATTCTCAAATTTGTAATACCAAGTGGGTCAACTCTATTTACTCTACCCAATTCATTCGTTTCAGCAAGTTCAACATTTGGAATTTCATTTATTCCGTCTGTGATTTTTTGCTTAATGATTTGATATGTTTCGTGTTTGGCTGCATAAATATTACCATAAACCATCCATAATGATTTTATGGTATCGTCTGTTGTATGTCCAACGCAATAAATTAAATCCTTTTCTGTCCAATTCTCACAAGTTCTACATTCTTGTGTAATCATATTGCTGTTTGACTGAATGTTTGATTTTGGATAAGAACTGTTTAAAGCCAAATCACTGTTTGGACTTTGTGTTTTCTTAACTTCGATTGCATCACCTTGACGAATCATTATATCTGGTGGATGATTTTGATTACCAAGCCAAGAGAATATTTGGTTAAATTTTGTGATTTTAACTTGTTGGTCATGTTCTTGAATTGTGTTTGCAAAAGCATCTTTTACAAACATTTCTAATGCTTCACCAACATTGTTAGCTCTATTTCTTCCAGTGTAATGATTCCGAATCGCAACTACAGGATTATTTACAATATTTATTATCGCTTCTAAAATATTTGTCATACTGCTATGGCTTCAAGTTTTACAATTTTAAATTCTTGTTTTGAT
This sequence comes from Bacteroidota bacterium, assembly GCA_020049015.1. GTDB lineage: Bacteria > Bacteroidota > Bacteroidia > Bacteroidales > DTGW01 > JAIFLP01. Next base: position 965 of record JAIFLP010000167.1, read on the forward strand.
TCGTTTTGTTTAAGTTGTTGTTGAATAGTTTCTGCAAGAAATTTAGCAAGATTAACAGGAACTGCATTTCCAATCATTTTGTATCCTGCTGGTACACTTGTGTAATGAAAAATAAAATTGTCTGGGAAAGTTTGAATTCTTGCACATTCTCTTACACTCAAACGTCTGTAAAGATGTTCTTTCCCCGGAACAAATACTCTTATATTCTGCTCTATAAACTTCATTTTAGGAGCTTGTGGATGAATAGGTGCGTGTCTGCCACCTGCTTGAATTGTAAATGATTGCTCATCCCAACTTCTTACTCTATTTCTTGACATAAAAATTGTGGAAAAATCACCCATCATATATTCGTGATTTGGTAAAACACATTTTTCTCCATTGGTCTTGTTATAAGGTAATGCAGGCAAAGCATTATCCTTTAAATCAAATATTGTTTCTTGAAGTGTTAATTTAGGGAAGTTTGGCTTTTGAAATTGGTATTTAAAACCTAAATCTTTGCGAATTCCAACAAAAATTACTCTTTTTCTTTCTTGTGGCACATTATAATCGCAAGCATTTACCATTTCAAATGACAATTCATACCCGATTCCTGCATTTCTAAACATTTCTTTAATATTTTTTAAAGCATCTGAGTGTCTATCGAGCAACATTCCACTTACATTCTCAGCTAAAAAGAATTTAGGTTGTTTTGCTTCAAGAATCCGTATGAAATCAAAAAATAATTGTCCTCTTTTATCTTCAATTCCTCTTAACGCACCTGCTTCACTCCAACTTTGACAAGGAGGTCCACCAATTATTCCGTCACATTCAGGAACATCACTTGCTGGAATATTAACAATACTTCTTTTGTCTAGAATTGTATGCGGATGGTTTTTTTCGTAAGTTTCCCAAATTTCTTTGTCATATTCGTTTGCCCAAATTACATTGAAACCAGCCTTTTGAAAACCAAGGTCAAGTCCACCTGCTCCTGCGAAAAAAGATACTATATTCATATTGTTGTAAGATTTTTAGATTTTAAATATTCAACTTTTTGTTCTGCTAAAATCAGCGTTTCATTATCGCAATTGTTTTCATAAATTTTCTTTGCAATTATGTCGCTGAAAAATTCTGTCCGAAGTTGTGCTAAGTCAAGACTAAAAACATTAGCTAAAAGCTCAAGTCTTTTTTCGTCAAACTCTCTTTTGTTGTTTTCGATTTTACTAAGGTTTGCAGAGTCCAAGTCAAGTTTGGCAGCAAGTTGAGTTAGTGTCAATTCGTTTTCAGTCCGAAGTCGTTTTATGTATTCTCCAAATATTTCTTTCATTTGACTTGTCAATTTTTGACAAATTTAAAACAATTAGCTTATCTTACAAATATTTTTAAAGATTTTTTCTGTCAGTCGTGTCTTTTTGTGGTTGCTGTCGGTTTTCTCAGGCTTGCACCCAACTACCGGATATGTGTACCTTGTCGCGCCCCTCGTGGGTGCGTGGATTGAAACAGAAAGTGGTAAATATATTTGCTTGTTTGGAACTTTTTTATTATTTTTGTATTATATAATTATCAATAAACCTTATTAAATTCATAGTTATGAAAAAAGTTGTCGCATTTTTTTGCTTCTTGTCAATATTATTGTCTTGCAAAAAGGATGATGATACACAAATTATGGTGCTTGATGGTGAATGGGGATTGGTGAGAGAAGAAACTTATCACACCTTATATAGAGAAATTGTGGCAGATAGTTCTTCTGTTAATACTAATAAAGTTAAAACCTTAAAGTTTTATACCGATACAATGTTGTTAAAAAACCACTCTGATACTATTGAATTTGGGAAATACGAAGCGAAAAATGATACAATTTATTATCAACATAATAGTATAGAATTGAAATTCCACTTTTATTTTAAAAACGATACTTTAGTTATCAACGAGAAAATTCAGAAGATGAGTATATCTTGCAGTTCTAATATCCCAATAGACGGTACTGATTCTGCAATGACTTGTACTGATCCTATTTTGGTTGAAGAAAGCTCTATTAATAGCTTTTATATTAGAAAATAGTATTTATTACTCTATTTGAACTCATAAAATCAAATACTTGGTTAAGTGTCTCAGGAACCGGAATTTCTGACTTTCGACCTTCAGACTTTTGACTTTCAGACTTTCGACTATCTCAAAAATATATCTCCGTCTTAATAAATTCCTTTTTTAATCCTTTTTCTGTTAGAATATCAAACACATCAAAAATCATATTCCCATTTCCACATAGGTAGGCGGTGGTTTGGGAAGGAAGGGTATAATTCTTCAAGAATTGCGTAACACGACCATTAAAGTTTCCTTCGTTGGTTTTTGAAGTACAGATAATGATTTTGGATGCATCGAAGGATTGGCGCATATAAGCTTCGTTTATTGAGCTAACACCATGAATGAGTGTATAATTTAATTTAGGATATGATTGTATAACGCTGTGGAATGGTGAAATTCCGGTACCAGTAGCAATAAATAGGTGGTGCGTATTGTAAATACTTTCATATTTGGGATAAAAAGTACCAAATGGCCCTTCTATGCTTAGTTTGTCGCCAGGATCTGATCTTTTTAACTTTACTGAAACATCGCCATCTTCTACTTCTTTAATTAAAACTGAAAGAAAAGGATCGTTAATACTACTGAAAATTGAGTATTCCCTGCGGTGTATACCCAATGAATCACCCAATATGATGTATTGGCCTGGAATAAATGAAAAATTCTTTTTTTCAAGCTTTAATATATAGGTATTGGGCGTGATGCTTATTACTTCTAAGACCTCATGCAATTGAATGTCTGTTTTAGTTTTGATCATATCTATTTATTTAATTGTTATTGTTTAAACAAATATATTATTCATCTGTTCATAGCATAGTATAAATTTTTTTAATGGTATGCAAATTCAAGAAAAGGTATTAAGATTGCCTTCATGGATGAAAGTTCCATTGCCAAATGGCGAAAACTATTCAAAAATTAAGAATACCATACAGGAGCAAAAGCTACATACTATCTGTTCCAGTGGAAATTGTCCGAATAAAGGCGAGTGCTGGAGCGCTGGTACTGCTACTTTTATGATTTTAGGCGATATATGTACTCGCAATTGCAGGTTTTGCTATGTGAAAAATGCATTACCTGAAGCAGTTGATATGATGGAGCCTTTGCGATTGGCCAAAGCAATTAAAGCATTGGAATTAAAACACTGTGTTATAACTTCTGTGGCCAGAGATGATTTAAAGGATGGCGGTATTCATTTTTGGTCGCTTTGCATTCGTAAAGTTTTTGAGTTAAACCCGCAAGTAACGATGGAAACATTAATTCCTGATTTTAATCGTGATTATTCTTTATATCAGGAAATATTTGATGCAGCACCACAGGTAATTTCGCATAATGTTGAAACGGTTGAACGATTGAGTCCTAAAATACGTAGTTTGGCCGATTATAATAGGAGTTTGAAATTATTGAAGTTTATTTCTGATAATGGATTTATAGCTAAATCTGGTATCATGTTGGGCTTAGGTGAAACAAGAGAGGAAGTGCTAAAAACATTGCAAGATATTAAAAATACCGGGGTGCGGGTTGTAACTATAGGGCAGTATTTACCTCCTTCTGAAAAGCATACTACCTTGCTTGAGTATGTAAAACCTGAAATATTTGATTTTTATAGAGAAAAAGGATTGGAAATGGGATTTGATTATGTAGAGAGTAGTCCATTGGTCAGATCTTCTTATCATGCAGAAAGGCATGCACAAATTGTTATTAGTAAAAAAGTTTTATGAATTTAAAAAAATAAGAAATAATGATTACAACAATAAATTTTTGGTATAAAGCCCTTATTACTATTCCTCGTGTTTCAAAAGAGGAATGGCTAAGGTTAGATGTAATTTCTAAATGGCTGGTCGCAACCAGGGCTTCTGTTTTAATAATGACTTCTATATCGGTCATAATAGGAGGTCTGTTGGCATATGCGTATGAATCTTTTAATTGGATTTATTTTATAGTGTGTTTCCTTGGAATAAATCTGGCACATGCTGCCAATAACCTGATTAATGATTGGGTTGATTTCAGAAAAGGAGTTGATAAAGGGAATTATTTCAGGGCATTGTATGGCCCTCAAATATTAGAGCATAAATATGTTACAGAAAGTACTTTTTTTAAGTATGTAGCAGTAACATTGCTATTAGGATTATTGGCAGGTTTATATTTGGTTAGTGTAGGGAATACTAATACCTGGTATTTTTTATTGGTAGGTTTATTCTTTTTATTGTTCTATACATGGCCTTTAAAATATTTGGGTTTAGGTGAGCCTGCGGTTGTGCTGGTTTGGGGACCATTAATGATTGGGGGAACTTATTTTGTTGTTTCCGGAAATCAATGGAACCCCGATGTGGCTTTCTTGGCTCTTATATATGCAATAGGGCCTACTTCGGTGTTGTTTGGAAAGCACATTGATAAATTGAGTCAGGATAAAGCGAAAGGTGTAAAAACATTGCCAGTAATTTTAGGAGAAAAATATGCCCGCTATTCTGTAGTGGCATTATGGATACTTCAATATGTAGCAATATTATATTTGGTAATAAGTTCCACATTTTCTCCGGTTTTGTTACTGGTTTTTATAGCCATTCCTTTGTTGATAACTACTTTTAAATATTTTTCTGTTAGCAGACCTTCTGAAAAGCCTGAATCTTATGAAGCTGAAGCTTGGCCTTTATATCTTGTCCGATATGCTTTCGTATACAACAAACGTTTTAGTGTGTTGTTAATGTTAGGTATTTTGCTTCATGTAGTGCAAGTAAAATTGGATTATTTTTAATTGAATAAACTTTCATGCAGAGAGAAGAACATTTGACCGTAAAGAAAAAAAAGAGTCCAAGCGAATTATCTTTTATAGAGGATTATAGACTTGCTTATTTAAGTCGGCAGTTGAGTATCTTAGGCCGTAAAGAAGTTTTAAGCGGAAAGGCCAAGTTTGGAGTTTTTGGCGATGGTAAGGAGCTGGCTCAAATAGCCTATGCTAAAAATTTCAAAAAAGGCGATTGGCGTTCTGGTTATTATCGCGATCAAACTTTTATGATGGCTTTGGGTATATTAAGTCCGGTTGAGTTTTTTTCGCAATTGTATGGCGAAACCGATGAGTTAGTAAATCCGATGCATGCGGGAAGAAATTTTAATAATCATTTTGCAACTGCAAATATTGACAGGGATGGTAACTTGATTGATCTTGCCCATTCTTTTAATAGTGCTTCTGATATTTCACCAACTGCAGGGCAAATGCCTCGCTTATTAGGTTTGGCATACGCCTCAAAATTATTTAGAAATAATAAAGAATTATCTGATTATAAAAAGTTAAGTGAACAGGGTAACGAAGTTGCTTTTGGCTCCATTGGAGATGGTGCAACATCAGAAGGATTGTTTTTTGAAACAATAAATGCAGCCTGTGTCTTGCAAGTGCCCCTTTCTGTTGCGGTTTACGATGATGGGTATGCGATATCAGTACCTGTGGCGCTTCAAACAGCAAAATCTTCTATTTCTGAGGCATTAAGGGGTTTTGAAATGGATGATAATACAAAGGGCTGTAAGATTTATGTGGCGAGAGGCTGGGATTATCTTCAATTATTAGAGGTGTTTAGAGAAGGGATAGAAATTTGCCGGGCGCATCATATACCTATAGTTTTTCATATTACCGAAATGGTTCAACCTTCTGGACATTCCACATCTGGTTCGCATGAACGCTATAAATCGAAAGAACGCTTAGATTGGGAAAAGGAACATGATCCACTCATTGTATTCCGAAAGTTTTTATTAGATTCAAATATGCTTAACGAAGAAAGCATAAAAGAAATAGAAGAAGATGCTAAAGCAATGGCTGCTAATGCCCGTAAAGTAGCATGGGAAAAGTATATTGATCCAATTTCACGAGCTAAATTTGAATTGATTGATATCATAGATAAATTGATTTCAAGCGCTAAATTAAATATTCAATATTTAAATAGCAGTAAAGAAAAATTAAGTGGTAATGTTTTTCATATCCGTGAAATTTTGTCTGTAGCCAGGCGCTTATTGGTGCATTTAAAGTATTTAAAGAGAGAACCTGAAATTGTTTTTTACCTCGACTATTGGATTCAGGATTTAATGGATAAGGGAAAAGATGCATATTCTAGATTTTTATATGCAGAGAAGCAAAACTCTGCTTTAAATACTGATGAATGGAAACCCGCATACAATGAGAATGCAGAATGGGTAAGCGGTGTAGATATCTTGAATAAAAATTTTCATTTATTATTTAAAAAGTATCCATTGCTGGTTACATTTGGAGAAGATACTGGAAAATTAGGCGATGTAAACATGGGTATGAGAAACATGCAGCAAGTGAATGGTGATTTGCGGGTTACTGATACAGGAATAAGAGAAGCAACAATAATAGGGCAGGGTATAGGATTGGCATTGCGGGGGTTTAGACCTATTGCAGAAATACAATACCTTGATTATATTAATTACGCATTAACTACGCTCTCCGATGATTTAGCCATTACACATTACAGAACCAAAGGATTACAAATTGCACCTGTTATTGTTCGTACCAGAGGTCATCGATTAGAAGGAATTTGGCATTCGGGTTCGCCTATGGCAATGTTACTATCAACAATTAGAGGGATGCATTTATGTGTTCCCCGCAACATGACACAAGCTGCAGGAATGTACAATACATTGCTAGAATCAAATGAACCAGCAATTGTTATTGAGCCATTAAAAGCTTATCAGGTAAAAGAACCAATGCCTATTAATCTTGGTGAATTTAGAATAAGTTTAGGAAAAGTTGAGGTACTAAAGGAAGGAAACGATATTAGTTTGGTAACCTACGGATGGTGCGTGAGCATTGCTCAAGAAGCGATTAAGATACTCTCGCAGTATGAAATAGATATTGAATTGATTGATGTACAATGTTTGCTGCCCTTTGATATTACTCATGAAATTAGCAAATCATTGATAAAAACAAACCATTTGGTTATTCTGGATGAAGATGTACCAGGCGGCGCATCTGCATATATTTTAAAACATATTTTAGAAGAACAGGGAGCCTTTGATTATTTAGATTATCCTCCTATGACAATAACAGGAAAAGATCACCGTCCTGCATATGGATCGGACGGTGATTATTTTTCAAAACCCTCAGTAGAAGATGTTGTAGAAAAAATATTGCTTATAATGTCAAAGCGCTATCCTGGACGTTTTGATTCGCTTTAATATCATCGTAAAATTTAACAAAGCTAACGTACATATAGGGCATTAACCATAAAAATCCGATACCCAGTGTTAATATACATAATAAAGCCCATCCAAAGAAACGAAGAGATAAAAGGAATAATTTCATTTTAAATCCTTTCATCATTTTTTCGCTTTCCCGCAATGCTTCCATAGGAGCTGTTTCAGGTTTTTCGGCTAAAATCATAAATGTCATAGAATATGCAAAAGCTTTAATAATGCCAGGTACAATTAGTAGTAGCATCCATAATAAAACAAATACAGCCATTAATAGATAAGTAACCAAAGCATTTGCGAAATTTTGGAATCCATTAAACATTTCAGATAATTCTACATCTTGATTTCTTGATATCTTAATAAAAAACATGTAAACGCCTAGCATTAGAGGTCCTGTTATTATTAAGGAAGCAATACTACCTAGAATAGGAATCATTCCGCAAAAGAGTGTAATAATTAAGTAAATAGCTGTAACACCAATAGAAATTCCCCATTTTCCTTCTAAAGAGTTTTTTGCTTGTTGCATTAAAATTTTGTTTTCAGTTGTCATAATAATTTAATTTAAGTGGATATTAACTATGCCAAATGCCATCGGTAATATTTAATTTCCTTAGCATGGCTGTTTTTTTCTCTTGATGGTCCTGCATTCTGCTCAAAATACTATGTAAAAAATTCACCGTTTTTATAACATAAGGACCCTTATTCAACATTACGCATTCTGCTCTAGCGCTCATAGCAGCATCGGTTACTTCGCTTCGAGTAGGCAAACCTTTTTTATTCATTTGATCTAATACTTGAGTAGCCCATATAACAGGCGTATGGGCTGCTTCACAAAACCAAAGTATTTGTTCCTGAACTTCTGCCATGCGGTCAAAGCCTAATTCAACGCCTAAATCGCCTCTTGCTACCATAACTCCCAAAGGAGGATTTTTCAAACCTGTAATAAGCAGATTGGGCAGGTTTTCGAAACCTTGCTTATTTTCAATTTTTAAAATAATTCCAATGTGATTAGCATTTGCTTCATTCATTATTTTTTGTATTTCTTCAATATCTTGTGGTTTTCTAACAAATGAAAGCCCTACCATATCAGCACTTGCAATGGCAAATTGCAAACATTCTTTATCATAATCGTTCAAAGAAGGAATATCTAAACTACTATCAGGAAGATTAATTCCTTTGTCTGATGACAATCGGGTTCCTTTAAATCCCGCATTCTTTATTCTTACGGTTAAAAAATCAGTGTTAACTTCTTCTATAATTCCCGATATTTTACCATCATCAAATAAAATTCTCTCCCCGGGTTTTACTTGCTTCATAATTATGGGCAGTGTACAGGGTATTCTTGCTGGCTCTATTATATCGCCATGTAAACTGTGCACTGCAGCTTTTCCTTTTTCAATTTCTGTTGTAATAATTAATTGGTCATTTTTGTTTAATATAATTTTAACCTGAATATTCGGAATGTCTCTGAATTCGCTTTGTGAAATCAATGTATCTCCTCTATATACTTCGAAAGGCAAATGGTTTTCGAGGTAAGTTGATTGATCTGTTTCTGCAACCATATAGTTACCTGCCTGATGAAATACTTTTAAACTTCTTTTTCTACCGGGTATATCTGTAAATTTAATAATATCCCCATTCTTTAGAAATTTGTATATGCTTTCGTCTATGCTTATTTCTTCTAATTCGTCTTGAGAAAATGTGCTTCCTGTATTATTAGCTTTAATTTTTACAAAACCCGATTTTATGATAATACCTCTTTCATCGCGTATGGGTTGGATATGCAAAACCGAAGGACCTTCTTCAATGTCTCCAGTGCGAAGTTTGGGTCCGGCTAGGTCCATCATTATTTTACAATCTTTTCCGGTTTCTGAAGTAGCCTTCTTAATATTTTCAATCATGCCTGTCCAAACCGCTGTATCATCGTGAGCACAATTAATGCGGGCTATATTCATGCCCGAAAGAATTAATTGTTTGATCATGGCGTAATCTGTTGAGGCATGTGTGGGCAACGTAACCATAATTCTTACTCTTCGTTGAGGATTGGTATTGCCTAATAATCGCTGAGTATGTTTTTTTAATTTATCATCGCCATCTTTAAATTGCAGGGTAACAATTGGATTGTATTCTGGCTGCAATGGGGTAGGTGATATTCTTTGAAGAGCCATTAAAATACTTTCTAATGCCGCCATTACATGTGCTTCCATTCTGCCTAATGAACTTAGGCCCATATGCCCTAGTAGAACCTGTAATTCTCTTATATCATTGCCTCTAATGGCAATATAATGCAATAAGTTCTTAGCACTTTCTCTGTACTCTTCAGGTATTTGCGCCAATTCATTTTGATATTCTTTTTCTAATTCTAGGGCTTCTTCCCTAAGACGTATGATTTCAGAATAGCACTTTGTTATTACTTCGGGTCTATAGCGTATGGGCATGTTAATTAGTTATAATTGGGTAAAAACGAGTATTTTTCTGAGTATTTAATCATTTGTTTAATATAATCATTAGGATAAATAACTTGAATATCTTTTATTTTACCATTTTCAATAACAGGAACGAATTCAGGATTTATAAAACCGTTGTATGGAGCCAAATTCAATGCTTTGTAACGGGTAAGAATTTCGCTATGCAAATCATAATCAATTTCAATACCATATTTTTCCACCAATGCTTTACCCGCATTGTAGTCGCCTTCCGATTTTATTCTTTGCACTTCTGCCAATAATTGACCAAATAAGATTCTTAATTTCTCGAAGTCATTTACTTTTACAAATGTTTTATTTTCTCTTTTAAAAACCTCAATCACATTTTCTGCTTTTCCTTTTTCATAACACCATTTGGAAACTAACTGGCGGTTGCGCATGTGGGCTTGTTCCACATTCTTTCCTAATTCAATTCGCACCAATTGAGTGAGCAAACCATTTCGTATATAGGATGTATATTCAGCTTTGGCAACATCTAGCTTATCTATGATTCCCAAATCAATCATTTTATTATCCATAATATAATACAAGGCAAAAAGGTCGGCGCGCGCTTCTTCTAAAGGAGAATGAAAACTTTTTAGAGCATGTGAACTAACACCTGGCAACAATTGTCCAGAGCCATGGCCTAAGCATTCATGCAGGTCGGTATGCAGATTTCCAGCAAGTCCGCCATGTTTTCTGATTAAATCTATTTCAATGCTATCAGCAGCAAATTCTTCAAGGAAACCACTCGATAGTGAAGCTTTTTCATATGCTTCGGTAATATTTTGAATGCTTACTGATTTTGAACCATAATTTTTTCGAACCCAATCAGAATTTGGTAAGTTAATTCCAATAGGAGTTGTAGGATAACAATCACCTCCCAATTGTGCAACGGTTATTACCTTTGCGGTTACTCCTTTAACTTCAGTTTTCTTAAAACGTGTATCAACTGGTGAATGGTCTTCAAACCACTGAGCATTCTTACTTATTATTTCGGTTCGGCGGGTAGCTTCAATATTTTTAAAGTTCACGACCGATTCCCACGTTGCTCTCATGGCAAGCGGATCGCCATATACTTCAATAAAGCCATTTATAAAGTCAATATGACTATTTACGTCTTGTACCCATAGAATACTATATTTATCAAAGGTCTCAAGATCGCCACTCTCATAATATTTAATTAATGATTCAATTACATTTTTCTGTTGTTCATTTTCAGCTACAACAACCGCTTTTTTAAGCCAAAAAATAATCTTTTCAATAGCGGGTGAATACATGCCATTCAACTTCCATACTTTTTCATTAATGACTCCATTTTCTTTGATAAGTTTTGAGTTGAGACCGTATGAAATTGGGCTTGTGTCGGCCTCATTCTTGACGGTTTTATAAAACTGTTCAACTTCAGATTGGCTTACACCTTCATAAAAATTGTTTGCAGAATTCTTAACCACATCGGCGTCTGCATCTTGCAAAACGCGCTTTTTATCAAGTTCTGGATTAAAAATATATTCTGTAATCCTCAATTTAAATGAATCGATACTTTCGTTTTTCAATAAAGGAAGCTTTTTTAGGTCTGAATGATCTATTAAGAGCAATAAATAATCTTTTGAAAAACCGGGCATGAATTTTTCTGTAGAATAGTGGTGGTGTATACCATTGGAGAACCAAACTCTTTTTAAATAAATCAGAAAGTTTTTATATTCCTCCGTTGAGGTGTCCCCTGAATAGCTCTGGTACACATTTTCCAGGCAGCGTCGGATGGTTAAATTGTGTTTATAGTGTTGATCAAATAATATATCCCTTCCGCAAAGTGCTGCTTCGCTGAGGTAGTAGATCAGTTCTTTTTGTTGTAAACTCAGAGAGTCGAACCCAGGCACTCTATAGCGTAAAACCCTGCAATCGGCAAATTGTTCCACTACGTAATCAAATTCTTCAACTTCATTTCTCATATCCTCATTTTTATTGCTGCTACAAGCACTATTTAGCCAAGCCATAACGTATAGTATTATTATTATTTGAAAAAAACGCATACATCTTAATTTTGTTACTAACTGTGAGTGTAAATATCAGAAATTATTCTTAATAATCAAAGCAAGTATGAGGTAATAGCAAATAAATCTTTTAGTTGAGCCATTAATTATTATCTTTATTATAACTCATAACTTAAAACTCATAACTTATAACTTATAACTTAAAACTCATAACTCATAATTTATAACTCTTTTTATAGCGTAACTAAAAATAATTTTTATCTTTGCCACGATAATCAATACATAGTTTTATTATGGACGATGGACCTGATCTTGAGATAAGTATTAATCCCACACCTTTAAGGTAGCCGTCTGATTTTTCGACCCTCCTTGAAGGTTTAAACATAGGAGGTGACCATGATTACTATCTGGAAACAAAAAGAAGTTTTACAACAAATCCAAAAGTTTGAGCGCAATTGCTGGGTAAACGTAATTAATCCTACTCAGGACGAAATTCTACGTTTGATTACAGAACTGCGTGTACCCGATTATTTTATTTCCGACATCCTTGATATTGACGAAAGATCGCGTATTGAAAATGACGTCCGCTGGTTCATGATCATTACCCGTATACCAATTTACCGTTTCGATAATAATGTGCCTTTTGTTACTGTACCTCAGGGTATTCTAATCAGCGCCCATTCCATTATTACTATTTGTATATCCGACAATGAAATTATTAATGATTTAATAAACCCATTACGATACAGAACGGTTAGTTTGACTAATAAAGTGAATTTTGTACTCGAGATTTTTCTTCGCTCTGCAACCCAATATCTAAAATACCTGAAAGAAATTAATATACTTACCAACGAAATAGAAAAGGAATTAGAGAAATCGACTAAAAACAAGGAGCTTCACAAATTATTAAAGATGGAGAAGTGCTTAGTTTATTTTATAACCTCTATAAAATCAAATGATTTATTGTTGTTTAAATTGCAAAAATCAAGATTCTTGACCTTTGGAGAGGTAGATGAAGATTTATTGGATGATGTGCAGATTGAGATAAAGCAAGCCTTGGAGACCGCTCAAATATACAGCGATATTCAGTCTGGGTTGATGGATGCCTTTGCTTCTGTTATATCTAATAATTTGAACGTGGTGATGAAGCAACTTACTGCCATTACCATTTTACTTATGATTCCCAATCTGATTGCAGGATTTTTTGGGATGAATGTTATCAATTTTCTGGAAGATAATAAATATGCCATGACCTATATCCTTGCCGGATCATCGATACTTGCTGTTCTAGGCTTTATGATCTTTAAAAAGAGGGACTGGTTCTAAAAATTTGAATAGATAATGTTCAAATTCCTAAATAAACTTTAAATTTACCCAACATATAATTAAAAGATAATTTAATTCAAATTTACTATGGGACTTATTATTGGATTAACTATGATTTTTTTCGGAGGGCTAACTTCCGCAGCTTGGTACTTACCGCTTAATCACGTTAAAAAATGGTCGTGGGAGTCAGGATGGTTCATGCAAGGCTTTATGGCATTTCTTATTTTTCCTTGGGTTTTGGCTTTTATTACCGTACCGGGCTTAATGGATGTTTATTCTTCTGCTGATGGCTGGTCTATAGGTTTGCCTATATTATTCGGAATCGGCTGGGGTGTTGGGGGATTGACCTGGGGATTATCTATTAGGTATCTAGGTATTGGATTGGGCAACGCACTTCCTTTAGGAATTACTTTATCACTCGCTACTTTAATACCTATTATTTTTAAAGGTGAATGGGAATTTTTCTCCAGTGTGAAATTTATTAGCGTTATAATAGCACTTATAGGTGTTGCTGTATGCGGATTAGCAGGAGTTTTAAAAGATAAGGATACTAAGAAAGAGGCTGTTAAAGGCGAATACAATCTTAAAAAAGGTTTGCTATTTGCATTAATTGGCGGTGTTATGAGTGCTTTTTTTGCTTTTGGCGAAGAAGCTGGAAACCAATTATACGTGTTGGCAAAGGATTTGAACCCAGGAAGTGTTTGGAATAAAAATGCTGTGTTCGCAGTAATCCTGATAGGCGGATTTACTTCAAACGCAGTATATTGTTTGTATTTACAAATGAAAAATAAGACATATAAGAATTATTCAGATCTTAGTACGCCGCTTACGAAAAACTTTTTACTCAGTTTTTTAGCCGGTACAATTTGGTTCTCTCAATTTGTTTTCAAAGGAGTTGCAACATCGGTAGATGAATCGTTACAAGCTGTTTCGTGGAGCTTGTTGTTTAGTTTAACCATCATATTGAGTAATATTATTGGTCTGGCTACAGGTGAATGGAAAGGCACTTCAATTGTTACTAAATTGGTTCTAATTGGTGGCTTGTTGCTTTTACTTTTTTCAGTAATAATAGTTGGTGTATAATTAATCTAATCGTCGTTGCCTTACTGATTCAAATAATAGTACGGCAGCGGCGTTTGATACATTCAACGATTCAATTTTTCCATTTACAGGTATCTTTGCTAAAGAATCAGCAAGTTTCAATATTTGTTCCGAAATCCCATCTTCTTCAGATCCCATTACAATAGCAAGAGGTCCTTTCAATGAAATATCCCAATAGTTTTCACTGGCTTTTTCTGTAGCCGCTACTATTGTTATTCCACTTTCTTTTAAGAATCGGATGCATTGATTTATATTTTTTACGCGGCAAACAGGAATTATATTGAGGGCACCCGCAGATGTTTTCATTGCGTCTGCATTTATTCTGGCTGATCCATTTTCGGAAATAATAATGGCATTTACTCCCGCACACTCTGCAGAACGAGCAATAGAACCAAAATTTCGAACATCGGTTAATCTGTCTAATACCATTATAAAAGGATCTGTACCTGCTTCGTATAACATAGGAATTAATTTTTCTATTTCCTGATATTCCAGCATTGACATATAAGAAACTACGCCTTGATGGTTTTTTGTTGTTATGCGATTTAATTTTTCCATCGGAACATATTGAAATGGAATAGCTTGTTGATGAATTAATTCTGATAATTCCCTGAATAGCTCGCCACCCAATCCTTTTTTTATCAAAATCTTATCAATTTCTTTTCCTGCTTTGATGGCCTCTATTAAAGGTCTGATACCAAATATTAGCTGTTCCTTATTTTCCATATTATTTATTTGTATGTATGATTATGCCTTTAGCCCAATTTTTTTTTGCTGTTTCAAGAAGTGGTAAATCACTGCTTTTGCGCAGTAAAACATATACTTCGTTGCTTAATTGGGTATCTATTCTTTTAAAAATGAAATACTGATCTTTTCCGGAGTACTTATACATCCACTTTTCTTCATTATTAGCTTTCATTACCGATACAGGGGGACCTAATAGAATAAATACCATACCCCTATCGGTTTTCCATCCTTCCTGCCAATCAGAAAAATAGTAATTAGCCAGTTCAACTCTGTTGTAATATATCTTGATAAGTTCTTTTGCCTTGTCTTCTGCATTATTGTATATTGATAACCAGAATCTATCAAAAGATTTTTTTGGGTTTTCATTTTCTTTCATGTCTCTATATGCAGTTGAATCCATTATATAGATTAGGGCCTCTGACATTTCATCTATACCTGACATGCGGGGAAATGAGCTTCCCACAACATTAATTGTTTTCCCTTTTTGTAAATCAGGTTTCACAGAGAATAGATATGTTCCTTTTTTCTCTAATGAAAGTATTGATGAATCATTATATGGCAGTTTATAATCTTTATATATAACTGGATGTATCAATGTTTTGGCTTGTGAATCTATTTGATTGTATCCAGGTTGATGTGGTTCAAAATACGCTACATATAAACTGTCGGGCTGTTTTTTTGCATATAGGAGCAAAAAATTCTCATTAACTTGTATATAAGGTTTTGCCAAATTGTTCATTGTAGATGGATTGATGAGCAAGTAATTAGATGATGAATAAATACCTTGCTTGTCTATTTGCATAAAATGATGGTTTCGTTTTGAGTTTCCGGCATCGGCATAAATAACATGTAGAATATAAGTATTGTTATATATACATTTAATTGGAATGCGAAATATTACTTCATCTTTTATTTTTGATTTGTCAACCTGAAACAAATAGCTGCCGCTGTCACTGCTCGAGCCTAGAATATTCTTTTCATTTATTAAACGATAGCTAACCCATATTTTGCCAATTTTTGTTCCTTGTTTATCAGCAGTAAAAACTATGTTTGATGTATTGCAGTATATATTTATATTACTTATGCTATCGTTGGAGTGATACATTGTAAATATAGGACGAAGCGTATTTTCAAGAGGTTGATAAAGCTTAAAGTGCGAATTGTCATTTGTTTTTACAGCTTTTTTATTGCAGGAATAAGCTGTAAATATCAGAATAAATATGAATAAAGGTACTATTTTCATTTGTTCTTGTTAATTAAATCATCTACTTCCATTTGATATAATTCCCAATGCGACATTTCTACATGCAACTGCTTTTCAAAATTGGAGTAGGTGTCAAAAATACTATCTTTTCCTTCATATTTTTCCAGCAATTCAGGTTCGGCCATAATTTTTGATAAATGGGCTATTTTTTCTTCCAGCTGTTGTATTTTTTCTTCACTTTCCTTTACTTTATTTTGAGCTTTTCTAATAATTTTATCCCATTCTTTCTTATCGGCGTAGTTGTTTTTTTTGTCAACAATTTTAGTTTCGGCAATCACCACTTTGGCTTTTGTCTCTTGAATTGGGATAACTTTTTTATCCTCAATTATATTCAATTCGTTTAGATGACTTAGTTTCTTTTTTTCTAAAAATTCGTAAATACCTCCTAAGAATTCTTTTGTTTTACCTTCTTTAAATTCATAAATTTTATTTACCAAACCATCGAGAAATTCACGGTCGTGACTAACTATTATTAACGTGCCTTCATAATTAATTAAAGATTGCTTTAGAATTTCTTTTGAACGCATATCAAGATGATTGGTTGGTTCATCAAGTACTAATAAATTATAAGGTTCTAATAATAATTTAGCAATTGCCAATCTTGACCGCTCTCCTCCTGAAAGCACCTTCACTTTTTTTAGAACATCATCGCCCCTGAATAAAAAAGCTCCTAAAATGTCGCGTATTTTATTCCTTATTTCTCCTACAGCAACTCTATCAATGGTGTCAAATACAGTGCAATTCTCGTCCATTAATTCATCTTGATTTTGGGCAAAGTATCCAAGCTTAACATTATGACCGGGAGTTACTGTGCCTGTAGAATCAATTTCTTTAACAATTATTTTTGATAGGGTAGACTTTCCTTCGCCATTTTTTCCTACAAATGCTATTCTGTCGCCCGATTCAACTTTTAAGTCAATTCCATTCAGTACTATTTTTTCACCATATTTTTTTCCAACATTAAGTATGTCAAGTACGATTCTTCCTGATTTTACTGGAGTGGGAAATCTCATGTGAATTGAGCTGGTATCTTCTTCTTCTATTTCTATACGGTCAATTTTATCTAGTTGTTTTATTCTCGATTGCACCTGTACCGCTTTAGATGCTTTATATCTAAATCTGTCAATAAAATCTTCAGTATCCTGAATCATTTTTTGTTGATTTCGAAAGGAAGATTCTTGCACCTCTCTTCTTTCTTTACGAAGCACAACGTACTTGCTGTAGTTTGCTTTATAATCATAAATTTTACCCAAACTAATTTCAACCGTTCTATTGGTAACATTATCTAAAAATGCTTTGTCGTGCGACACTAGAACAACGGCACCTTCATAATTTTTTAGGTAGTCTTCCAGCCATTGAATTGATTCAATATCTAGGTGATTAGTTGGTTCGTCTAATAAAAATACATCAGGTTTTTTTAACAATAGTTTAGCCAATTCAACCCGCATTCTCCATCCACCGCTAAATTCCTTTACATATCTATTGAAGTCATGGCTTGTAAAACCCAAGCCTAATAATGTTTTTTCTACATTACCATGGATACTATGACCACCCATCAATTCAAATTGTTCAATGCAATCGTGGTGTTCTTCTATTAATTTTAAATAGGCTGATGATTCATAGTCAGTTCTTTCAGAAAGTGAAAATGACAGTTTTTCTATTTTTCGTTCCAAATCAAGAATTTCAGAAAAGGCAACATAGGCTTCTTCAATGATGGTTTTGCTTGAGGTAATGGCTATTTGTTGAGGAAGGTACCCTACGGTAATATCAGGTGATTTGGAAATGGTTCCTGAAGTGGGTTCTTGCAAACCTGAAATTATTTTTAACAAAGTAGACTTGCCCGCTCCATTTTTTCCAGTAAGCCCTATCCGGTCACGGGCATTAACCATAAAGGAAACATCGTTAAATAAATTAAAACCACCAAATGAAACAGTTAATTGTCCTATAGAAATCATGTACACTTATTTTGAGCCGCAAATATACAAATACTTGTTTTAACATGTCTTATATTTGTAGCTAGTGTTTAAATTTTTATTACATTTGTCAGCAAAAACTTGAGCAGAAAGAATAAAGATTTACCGGTTATTGAGAATCTTGAAGTATTGGATTTGGCATTAGAGGGCAATGCTATTGCCCGTTTTGAGAATCAAATAGTTTTTATCCCAATGGCAATACCTGGGGATATAGTTACCGTTAAAGTAATTAGGAAAAAGAAAAACTATTTAGAAGCTAAAATCATTGAAGTTACTACTAAATCGCCTTTGCGTCAAGATCCTTGGTGTAAGCATTTCGGCATTTGTGGTGGTTGCAAATGGCAACACCTGCCCTATGAGGAGCAGCTTAAATGGAAGCAAAAGCATGTTTTAGATAATATGGAAAGAATTGGAAAGGTAAGCCCTTCTGACGTTTTTCCTATTATGGCTTCACCCGAGATTCAATACTATAGGAATAAACTGGAATTTACATTTTCTCATAAGCGATGGTTAGAATTGATTGATTTGAAATCGGGGGTAGAAGCTTTTCCTGGCGCAGGCTTTCATATTCCTGGAATGTTTGACAAAGTTCTGGATATAGATGAATGTTATCATCAGCCCGAGCCATCTAATAAAATCAGAAACCATCTGAAACATATTGCAAAACAAAACAATATTCCCTTTTATAATATCCGTGAAAAGAGTGGATTTCTGCGAACGTTAATCATACGTAATTCCAATCTTAATCACTGGATGGTAATTCTTGTTATTGCTTTTGAAGATGAAAATTGGCGAAAGCTTTTATTGAATTCTCTTGTAGAAGCTTTTCCTGAAATAAGTTCATTGTATTATGTTATCAATTCAAAAGGAAACGATACCATTCATGATTTGGATATGTTCCTTTACAAAGGTGACGAAGTAATTTATGAGCAAATGGGCGACATTAAATTTAAAATAGGACCCAAATCATTTTTTCAAACCAATAGCAAACAAGCTCATCGCTTATATCAAAGGGTTTTAGAAATGGCTTCATTAAAGAAAAATGAAATTGTATACGATTTATATACAGGAACCGGCACTATAGCCCTATTTGTTGCATCTCAGGTAAAAAAAGTAATTGGGGTTGAATATGTTAAAGAAGCAATTGACGATGCTATTGCTAATGCAGATTATAATCAAATTGAAAATGTAGTATTTTTTGCTGGTGATATGAAGGACGTATTGAACGATGCTTTTATTGTAAAAAACGGACAACCTGATGTTATCATCTTAGATCCGCCTAGGGCTGGGGTTCATTCTGATGTTTTGGAAGTTATAAAACGAGCTGCGCCCAACAGAATTGTATATGTAAGTTGTAATTCTGCTACTCAGGCCAGAGATTTAGCTGTATTATGCGAATTATATCGTTTAGAAAGCATACAGGCTGTTGATATGTTCCCGCATACCCACCATATCGAGAATATAGCTTTACTGTGTAAAAATTCTTGAAGTATTAGGGACTTATCTCGAAAAGTTGTATATTTGAATGAAGATATTTTAGAGTAAATAATTACCCAATTATTTAACCAAAATTACCAGAGAATTGTTAATGATTGAAATTTTAGAACTATGAGAAAACTTTTTATATTTTGTATCTCTTTAATAACAGTTTCCTTATTTGGACA
This sequence comes from Bacteroidota bacterium, assembly GCA_020049015.1. Classification (GTDB taxonomy): domain Bacteria; phylum Bacteroidota; class Bacteroidia; order Bacteroidales; family DTGW01; genus JAIFLP01. Next base: position 20,756 of record JAIFLP010000167.1, read on the forward strand.
AAACGTATACTTAAATGAAGATTTTGAAGTATTAATTGATGGTAAACCATTTGGCTGGACGCAAGAATATGTCAGTGGAACGGTTCAGTGGCGTTATCAAAACGGTGGTTTTTCTACTAGTTCCGATGTTACAACAAGAAATCCTTATCCTGCTAAAAGTGGTGGTCGCAATGCCTTGTTCCAGTTTCAGGGATTTAACAGGACTACAAAATTGATTAGTCCCCGACTTCCTCTTCGATATGCAACCAAGCCGGTTTTAAAATTTTATCATGCTCAAGATGAATGGATCGCTCCCAATAATGATATGTTAATTGTATACTATAAAACTTCGGCAAAAGGAGCTTGGATTAAATTACAGGAATATAATACTAAAACCCCTGATTGGGTAATGCGAGAAATAGACCTTTCAAATACTACGCTTTCTGATAATTATTATATTGCATTTGAAGGAATTGCTAATTTTGGTTGGGGCGTTTGTATTGATAGTGTGGTAATAGCTGATACAGAAATTAAACAGAAAGAATTGAAAGGCATAAATGTTACAATGGCTTCTACTAATCCTTTAGCGCAGGGTGCGGTAAATATGCCAGTTATTAAAATAGAGTTAAACGTTGCAGGAAATGATGGCAGTTTGAAATTGAATTCTCTTGATGTTAATTATACCGGAACTTTTGGAGCAGTTAAGGATAATGGAATGAAATTATTTCAAAAGAATGATACTCTATTTGGTGTTTCAAATCAATTGGGCGTAGGGCAAACGATTGTTAACAACAGTGTTTCGTTTAATAACCTGAATTTTGAAATCCCTTCAGGGAATTCTACACTATGGGTTACGGTTGATGTTCGTTCACAAGCACCCCAAGGTGGAATTATTGATGCGGAGATACCTGCTTCGGCCTTAAAAACAACAAATGGTAATTTTCCCGCTAGTAATGCTTCTCCTAGTGGGTATCGATCAATATTGAGTACCATTTTCTTCGATGATTTTGAATTAGAAAAAGGCTGGAGTATTACAGGCGAATTCCAAATTGATACTCCCAAAGTATTTACTTTGCCCGATATGTTGGGTTATCCTAATCCTTCTCAATCTTATAGCGGGGGTAAAAATTTAGGTGTTGATCTCACAGGATTAGGCTCTCTACCTGGTTTTTACGAAAAAAATCTTGCTGATAAAGCTTATAAGGCTGTTTCACCCGCGTTTAGCTGCCGTTATTTTAAAAATACATCCTTGAATTTCCAAGAGTATCTTAATATGGATGCTTCTGATAGTGCATATATTGAGTATTCTATCGATAATGGCGTAAGCTGGAAACAAATGTGGAAATATCCTGGTTTGAGTACCAGTATATCTAATACATGGAAGCCGATTAGCTATGATACAAAGACTTTTTTAGATAGACAAAATTCAGTTCGTTTCCGTTTATCTTTTGGAAAAACAGATGATACCTGGGAACTTTCTGGTTGGCATATTGATGATGTTTTCTTTACTGGAGATTATATCCCTCATGATATTGCTGTAACTGAGATTTTGGGGCCTTTTTCTGATTGTAGTAAATCCAATTCAGAAAATGTTACAGTGCGCATTAAGAATACAGGTCCAAATAATGTTAATTCTCTTGTTCCTTTGGCGTATTCATTTGATAAAGGAAAGTTTTATTTTACCGATACAGTGAATATGAATCTTGCTCCTGACAGTTCAATGATTTATACATTTTCCCGCAAGATGGATTTAACTAAGCCAGGATTTTATTATTTTGTAATTAAATCATCTTATGCGTTAGACTCTTATTTACCGAATGATACAATGTCATTTACCGTATTCAGTATTCCTTCTTATACATTGCCTCATTCCGATAATTTTGAAGGTAAATCTTTCTGGAAAACCGGAGGTACATCATCAAGTTGGAAATTAGATATACCGCAATCACAGTTTATAAATAATCCTCCTTCACCAGTTAAAGCTTGGAAAACATTTAGATCATTGGAAAATGAGGATTCTTATGTTGAAAGTCCCTGTTTCGATTTTACTGGTGTTGAAAAGCCGGTTATTGAATTCAACTATAATGTGCATACTGACAGTTTGGTTAATGGTGCCAGTCTTTTTTATTCAACCGATAATGGAGCTAATTATGTTCAGGTTCCAAAGCACTCTTACAGCTATTTGTGGAATTGGTATCATGGAAATGTACAAGGCTTAGGTTCCATACCGGGTTTTAGTGGTTATCAGGGAAAATGGATTACCGCCCGTCAGTTTCTGCCCGAATCACTTTCTGGTAAAAACGGAGTGAAGTTTAGATTTCGATTTTTTACTACCCGCGAAGATTATGGAGATGGTTTTGCTTTTGACGATTTTAAAGTTATGGATGCCCCGCATGATTTAGGTGTTACTCAGATCGATCTTAATGATGCTTGCGTGAGTGGCATTGATAGTTTGGTCTCTTTTACTATTAAAAACTTTGGAATTAGATCTCTATCCCCTTTAAAAGATACTATTGTTGCGGGGATTATTGTAAATGGAGCGCCTGCGGTGATCGATTCTTTTGTGTTAACTAATTATGTAGCACCTAATGCATCACTAAATCTCAAGTTTAAAAAACCTGTTTACATCAATTCCGAAGGTACTTATCAGGTAAAATTATTTACTAAAAATGAAGATAATTCACTGTTTTATAGCAGTCTATCTAATGATACTATGAGTGTTACTTTTTCTGTTTATGCAACTCCTTCTTCTGGATTACCTGATACCATTGCAACACGCCGTCCTGATACTGTAATTCTTACTCCGACTTTTAATCCGAATTTTAATTATACTTGGCAAGACAATAGCAATAGCTCAGAGTTTTATGTATATTATCCAGGAAAATACTATGTTGATATTGTTGATGGATTAACTGCCTGTTCCACTTCTGATACCGTTATCATTAAATTGTTGTTCAATGATATTAAATTAGATAGTATCATTCAACCCATAACATCATGTAATCCTTTATCTTCAAATGATGTGAAACTGATGGTACGAAATGTTGGAAATGATAGAATTCTGGCTGGAGATATTATTAATTTTTACTATGAATTTGATGGCAATCCTTCTGTTTATAATGCTTTTCAGTTAACGAATGACATGCTTCCTCAGGATACTATTCTTTTTACATTTGAAGAAAAAGTAGACCTACCCGATGAAAGAATTTATAATATTAGTGCTTATGTTTCATTAGATGGAGATACTGCCTATGGCAATGATACCATTCATAAGCAGGTTCAAATATTTCCTGCAGCCAACATCACCTTAGGTGCAGATACCATTTCTTTTGCAGGTTCTTTTTATACTATGGATGCGGGTGATGGTTATAAAACGTATAAATGGATAGATGTTCTGCAAAAAGATACCATTATAGGATCTAGATTTTATGATGCTAAAAATTATGGCTATCATAAAGTTATTGTAACTGATAATAATGATTGTCCGGCTACCGATTCAGCTTTGTTAAAACTTATTATTTACGATTTAGGACCAAAAACCTTGTTAACTCCTGTATCATCCTGCGTTATTGGAAAAGATAAAAAGATAAGTTTTAGTTTTGCTAATTTAGGTACCGATACTATTGAAATAGGAGAAACAATAAATGTTGGTTATCAATTGGATGGTAATGCTTGGGTGGAATCGGTGGTTAGTCTCACTAAAAAATTCTTACCTAAGGATACTATTATTCAAACATTTACCCCAAATGAGAATTTTTCAGAACTGAGGGCTTACAATTTATCTTATTACGCCCATATTGATGACGATATTAGGCCATCTAATGATACCGTAGACGTAACTATAAATGCGTTTGGTTATCCGGTGGTTGATTTGTGTAAAGGCGCTTGTTTAACAGGGAATCTTTTAAGGGTAAATGCACTTGAGAAAGTTTTTGATGCCGGTGCTGGTGATAGGTATAAGTATAAATGGAATGATAATTCAACCCAGCAAACACTTACTGCGGTTAAATCTGGAGCTTATTCGGTTACAGTTACGGATAGTCTTTCAAAATGTTCTGCAACAGCCAATGTTAATTTGTTGTTGGTTATTATTGATGGCGCTATCACCAATGTGAGCATGAAGAATTTAGATTGTTCTGCAAACTTGGAAACCATTGAAGTTGAATTTACCAATAAGGGAACTACCAACTTGATTAAAGATAAGGACACTTTGATTTTTGGATACAATGCCAATCAATACCCTGCTGTAGAAGATATAGTAATTGTGCCCATACAATTAGGCCCCAACGGAAAACTCGTTCACAAATTTAATGGAATTGATCAAAGAATGCTGTTTGGAACAGAGAACGAAATTACTTATTATGTTAAACTTACTGGTGATATGCGATTGTCAAATAATGATACTCTATTTGTTGCCGATATATTTGAATCGCCCGAACCTTTTAATCTAGCCGAAGGATATAGTGAGAATAAGGATGTAATATCTGGAGCACCTATTTTGTTAGATGCTGGTGATGGTTTTCAATATTTATGGCAAGATAGCACAACCAACCGTACTATGTTGGTAGATGAGAGTGGTAAGTATTATGTGCGTAAAACCAGTCCAAATGGATGTTTCCGATCTCCCTAAGAATCTGGCATTATCAGAGGGAAGCTTAAGTATCTATCCTAATCCTGCGCAAGAGTATGTTGTTATAGAGTATAGCAATACTGCCAGAGAACAGTTAGTTTTACAATTATTCGGTATGGATGGAAAAGTTATGTTGAACAAAGTAATAGACAAAGATGCTTTGGAATATAGAGATGTTATTGATCTATCTGCATATAATAAAGGGGTTTATTATGTTAGGGTATACAATCAGCAGATTATCAAAACAGGAAAATTATGGATTCAATAAATAAATAGTTTAAAAATTTGCATAATCCAATGAAAGGTTTTAGTTTTGCATAAAATTAAATGAATGAAAATTGCACTTACATATTTTGGTTTTTATTTTTTCTTTTACTTTCTGCGAAAAAATCGGGGCTGAAATAGTATTGCTTAAAATATGAGAGTCCCGATATAAAGTCGGGACTTTTTTTTTAATAATAATCTCTATATGGACAAAAACGTAAAGAAAACAAAAAGAATTGCCATTCAAGGTGGCTATGGTGCTTTTCACGAAATTGCAGCGAAGCAGTATTTTGAAAATGACGATATAGAAATTGTTCCAGCCGATACATTTAATGATCTGTTTATTTCACTTAAAATGAAAAAAGCTGATATGGGTATTATGGCTATTGAGAATTCACTGGCAGGAAGTATTCTTCCTAATTACACATTATTGCAAGAATCTCCTATGAACATTGTAGGAGAAATATATTTGCGAATCAAACAAAATCTGGTTGCTTTGCCTGGTGAAACAATTGAGAATATTAAAGAAGTATATTCCCATCCAATGGCAATTCTGCAATGCAGGCATTTTTTCTCTCAGTATCCGCACATAAAATTAATTGATAGTATTGATACTGCATTAAGTGCTAAAGAAATTAGCGATAAAAATCTGAAAGGTATTGGTGCTATAGCATCAACTTTAGCTGCGGATAAATACAAGCTAGATATCTTGTTTGAAGGTATTGAAACCAATAAAATGAATTATACCCGATTCTTAATTCTTTCTGATAAAGGAGGTGCTACCAACCGCTCCCTTGTTAGCAAATCATCTGTTACTTTTGCTTTGCAACATAAAACCGGAAGTTTATCTAAAATCCTTTCTATTTTTTCTTATTATGATATTTCATTGACTAAAATTCAGTCAATGCCCATAATTGGAAAAGATTGGGAGTATCAATTCTATGCCGATCTTACCTTTGAAGATTATGTTTTTTATAGACAGGCATTAGATGCAGCGCGACCATTTACAATGGATATGCGGATTTTGGGTGAATACGAAAGAGGAAAAACAGTATTTGAATAGTAATTGTTATAAGATATGGAAATTAAAATGGATTTGGAACCATTCTTCCCAGAAGATGTTCCTTTAAACCGACCGGTGGTAATATCCGGTCCTTGTAGTGCAGAATCGGAATCACAAATGCTCGAAACTGCAATGGCTTTATCAGATATAGGTGTGAAAATATTTCGTGCAGGTATTTGGAAACCACGAACCAGACCAAATAGTTTTGAGGGTTTTGGAACCGATGCTTTACCCTGGTTAAATACAGTGCGGGAAAAAACAGGAATGTATACTTCTACCGAAGTAGCTAATGTTAAACATGTATATGACGCCTTAAAATTTGGGGTAGATATTCTATGGATAGGCGCTCGTACCAGTGCCAATCCCTTTGCTGTGCAAGAAATTGCAGATGCACTTAAGGGTGTTGACATACCAGTAATGGTTAAAAATCCGGTGAACCCAGATCTTGAACTTTGGATTGGTGCTTTAGAACGTTTGTATCATGCGGGAATCCGTCGTTTGGCTGCCGGTCATAGAGGTTTTTCATCGTCCGAAAAATCTGAATACCGAAATAATCCTCAATGGCAATTACCAATTGAATTGAAACGCAGGATACCCAATATGCCTCTTATTAATGACCCTAGTCATATTTGCGGTGCTAGAGAACGATTGCTAGAAGTTTCGCAAAAAGCGATGGATTTGAATTTCGATGGATTGATAATCGAGACGCATCCCAATCCCGATAAAGCTATGAGCGATGCTAAGCAGCAAATTACACCTGCTCAATTACAAGAATTGCTTGCTAAACTTATCATTCGAAACCCTGAAGCTACTATCAATCAAAAGCCTTCTTTAGAAGAGTTAAGAGCTGAAATTGATAAATTAGACGATTCAATTCTTGAAATCTTTGAAAAAAGAATGAATATTATTGACAAAATTGGTCTTTATAAAAAGGAAAATAATATATCCATCTTGCAAAATAAACGATGGGATGAAATTCTGAACCGCCGAATAGATATGGGGCAGAAAAAAGGTCTTAGCGAGGTTTTTGTTTCTGATTTGTTCAAAGCCATACATCAGGAATCAATCAACCGTCAAACAAAAGTAATGAATGGTTAATTATGGAAACAAAAGTTATTCAAACTGATCGCCAACAATCCCGCATTCTTCTGGGTGAAAAGATTTCGAATTTAAAAAATTACTTGCCTACCGATAAGAAAGTAGTTGTTATTACAGACGATAATCTTTACAGACATTATCATGCGGCATTTGATCAGTTCCCAATTATCAGAATAGGACAGGGTGAAACCAATAAAAACATGGATACCATGGCTTTTATTATGTCTCAATTGATTGAAATGGGGGTCGACCGATCTTGTTTTGTATTAGGTATAGGCGGTGGAATTGTTACTGATGTTGCAGGTTTTGCTGCTTCGATATTTATGCGTGGGGTTAAATTTGGCTTTGTTTCAACGTCTTTACTTTCAATGGTTGATGCCAGTGTGGGAGGTAAAAATGGTGTTAATTCAGGTGGGTTTAAAAATATGATTGGTGTTTTTAATCAGCCTGAGTTTGTTGTTTGCGATTATGAAATGTTGCATACACTCGAAAGGGATGAGTTTATTTCTGGTTTTGCTGAGATAATAAAACATGGTGCTATAAAGGATAAAGACTATTTTGAATATATTGAAAAGAATGCAGACAAAGCAATAGCAATTGATCCGGAAGTTATTCACGAATTGGTTAAAAAGTCTGTATACATTAAAGCTTCTGTTGTTGAAGCTGATGAAAAAGAAAAAGGAGAAAGAAAAAAATTAAATTTCGGTCATACTTTTGGTCATGCAATTGAAAAATTAACGGGCATACATCATGGCGAAGCTGTTGCTATTGGTATGATGATGGCTGTTAAAGCTTCGCAAAAATTCAATTTCATTAGCCATGATGAAGCTGAAAAAATTAAAAAGGTAATTGAATTGTATCACTTGCCTATTGGTATTGATATAAAAGCAAATGATCTATTTTCGGCTATGACGAAAGATAAAAAACGCGATGGCGATAGCATTAGTTTAATTTTACTTAAAGGGATAGGGAGTGCAGTAATTCATAAAATGAGCTATAAAGAATTAGAAACATTGACGTATGATTTGTGTTAGTATTTCGGAAAGAAAAATGGAGCGCTGTATTGAATTGGCTCAGCAATTTGAAATAGCAGAGTTACGATTAGATCTATCGCATCTTAAAAATCATGAGCTGGTAGCTGTGTTCTCTGCTTGTAAGAACCTTATTGCAACATACAGAACAACAGACCTTGCTTCAGTTAAGCAAAAAGAATTATTGAAATTGGCAATTCAAAGTGGTGCCGCATATGTTGATATTGAAGTGGAAGCGCCATTCTCATATAAAGATGAAATGATTCAATTTGCAAGAAAGTATCAATGTAAAGTTATTATTTCATACCATAATTTTGAACAAACGCCTGCTGTTGATTTTATGATCAATATGATTGACGAGTCTTTTAGTTATGGAGCCGACCTTGTGAAATTGGCCTGTAAAGTAAATGTAGTTGATGACAATGCCCGCATCATGTCATTATATGGTATGAAGAAAAATATTATTGCTTTTGGTATGGGCGATTTGGCTAAGATTTCGAGAATTGCAGCGCCATTACTTGGATCGCCATTTACATTTGCTTGTTTAAGCGAAAATGAGCGTACTGCCCCAGGGCAAATTACAGCAAATAATATGCAGCAAATTTATAAAATGATTCAGGAATCTTAATTATATTTTATTATGAACCAATTTGGAAAAGAATTCAGATTAAGTATTTTTGGTGAATCGCACGGAACCGGAGTGGGGATATCTATCGATGGTGTTCCTGCTGGATTGCCCCTAAATGAAGATGATTTCAAAAATGATATTCTTCGCAGAAAAAGTGGAGGTAAAGGTACTACACCCCGCATTGAAGGGGATGAACCCCGCATAATGAATGGCGTTTATAATGGGTTTACTACCGGAGCCCCACTGATGGTATATTTTGATAACACAAATACTCGTTCACGTGATTATGCTTTTGTACATGATACACCACGACCAGGACATGCTGATTTTACCGCATTCAAGAAATATGGAGGATTTGAAGATTACCGTGGTGGGGGACATTTTTCTGGCAGACTTACATTAGGAATTGTTGCTGCGGGTGTAGTTGCAAAAAAAATGATAGGTGCTGTAAGTGTAAACGCAAAAATATTAGAATTGGGCGGTTCTGTTGAATTAGATAAAGTATTGGATGCAGCTATTGAAAAGGGCGATTCTATAGGAGGTATTATAGAATGTACTGCAAGCAATATGCCGGTTGGAATTGGTGAACCGTTTTTTGATTCTCTCGAAGCACTTATTGCTCACATGGTTTTTTCAATTCCTGCCGTTAAGGGAATTGAGTTTGGATCTGGTTTTGCTGCTGCTAAAATGACCGGTAGTCAGCATAATGATAATTTTATTGATGTGAATGGGAAAACCGAAACCAATAATGCTGGTGGTATTAATGGCGGTATTTCTAACGGAAACGATTTGATTTTACGAGTTGCAGTGAAACCAACATCATCTATTCATGTAAAACAGCATACAATTAGTTTGAAAGAAGGAGTAAGAAAAGATTTGGAAGTAGAGGGCCGACATGATACCTGTATTGCCGTTAGGTTTCCTGTAGTTCTTGAAAGTGCTGTTGCTATTGTATTAGCTGATTTAATGCTTCAAGCACAATTAATACCCAGAATAAATAGCAAAGGTTACATTGGAAAATAATAATATTCCATGTGTCCATAAAAAATAAAATATAAACACATGAAAATTGCAATCATTGGAGCGGGTAATATGGGTAAATGGCTTGTGGAAGAGCTTTGTCTTAATCACGAAGTAGCTGTTTTTGATGCTACCCATTCCAGAATGAAATATTTATTCAATGCCCATCGCTTGATGAATATAAAAGACATTGAAAGTTTTAATCCCGATATGCTGATCAATGCAGTGAGTCTTCAATATACCTATCAAGCTTTTGAAGATGTGCTACCTTTTCTTAATAAAAGTTGCATTCTTGTTGATATAGCAAGTGTGAAAAATGGATTAAAAAAGTTTTACGAAGAGAAGAATTTTAGATTTATTTCTGTTCATCCTATGTTTGGTCCCACATTTGCAAATTTAAGAGATTTAAGTTCGCACAATGCTATTATTATTACTGAATCAGATGAAGAGGGGAAAAAATTCTTCAGAGCGTTTTTTCATTCGTTGAAATTAAAAATTTATGAATATTCTTTTGAAGAGCATGATAGAACCATTGGCTATTCTTTATCCCTTCCATTTATAACTACTTTACTTTTTGCATCTTGCATGAAGGAAATTGAAGCGCCAGGTACTACACTCAAAAAGCATATGGATATAGCTAAGGGTTTATTCTCTGAAAACGATTATCTTATTTCTGAAATTCTATTCAACCCACATACACAAGAACATTTGGATAAATTGAAGTTTCAAATTGATTTGGTTTCTGATATGTTAAATAATCGCAAAACTACTGAATTGCACAATTTTTTTAATACATTGAGAGGGAATATAGCAGAGAAAAAGAGCTAAATTTTTGTTTTATTTCTTTGGTAAAATGATTTATTTCATGTAGGTTTGAAACTGAAAGTAATTAGGTTTAAAAATATTTAACGTATTCATTATGAGAAAGAAAATAGTTGCCGGAAATTGGAAAATGAACAAATCACTACAAGATGGTGTAACATTGGCAAAGGAAGTTGAAGCCGCAGTTTCAGGAATAAATAATGGAGTTGATGTGATCATTGCACCTCCTTTTATTCATCTTACCGAAGTTAAAAAGGTAATTTCTAAAGTTAAATTGTCTGCTCAAAATTGTGCATCTGAGGCTTCAGGAGCTTATACTGGCGAAGTAGCTGCCGATATGTTGAAATCAGCAGGTGTTGGTTATGTTATTATTGGGCATTCTGAAAGGCGTTCATATTATAAAGAATCGGATGAAATTCTTAACAAAAAAGTTAAACTGGCTTTAGCCAATGGTTTAACTCCTATTTTTTGTATTGGAGAGTTATTGCCTGAGCGTGAGGCAAATAAACATTTCGATGTGGTTAAAGATCAGATAACTAAAGGGTTATTTGATTTAAGCGAAACTGATTTCAAGAATATAGTATTAGCATACGAACCAGTTTGGGCTATTGGTACTGGAAAAACAGCTTCTGCTGCTCAAGCTCAAGAAATACATGCTTTTATACGTAGTTTAATTGTGGCTAAATATGGTAAGGCTGTTGCCGAAGATACAAGTATTCTTTATGGTGGCAGTTGTAATGATAAAAATGCCAAGGAATTATTTGCAAATCCAGATGTTGACGGAGGTCTAATTGGTGGTGCTGCGTTGAAAGCAGACCAGTTTGCGGTTATTGTTTCTTCTTTTTAAATTGATTCAAAAATAGATATTCCGTTATACAGAAATACTGTATAACGGAGTTTTTTTTAATATGATCATAGATTTTATCTGGTTATAGTATGGAATATATTGAGGTTGCTATAAAAATACCGGCTGATAAGCAAGAATGGTTTGATATTCTTTCAGCTCAACTGTCAGAATATGATTTTGAAAGCTTTGTTCAATCTGAAGAGGCGTTGCTAGCGTATGTTAAACAATCAAAATTCAATTCTGAAAATCTTGATGCTGTTCTAAGTATTAATAGTTTTCAATATCAAATAAAAAATATTCCTCAGCAGAATTGGAATAAAGTATGGGAAGAAAATTTCAATCCCATAACTGTAAAAGATAAAGTTGCAATTAGGGCTCCTTTTCATGCATCATTCGATAGTTACCCATATATTATTACAATAGAGCCTAAAATGTCATTTGGTACTGGTCACCATCAAACTACCCAATTGATGATTTTGCAGATGTTGGAATTAGATTTTAATGGTAAATCTGTATTGGATATGGGATGCGGTACCGGAATTCTTGCCATTTTTTCGTCACTTTTGGGAGCTGATGATATTTTAGCAGTTGACATAGATGAATGGGCTTATGAAAATACGCTCGAAAATATAGAACGCAATAATATTGATAATATAGGTGCACTGTGCGGCGATGCTTCAGTGTTGTGCGGCAAGTTTGATATAATTATTGCCAATATTAACAGAAATATATTGCTTCAGGATTTATCAGTATATAAATCGGTTGCTAAAGCAGATTCTGTCTTATTACTTAGCGGTTTTTATATGTCCGATCATTCTACTATATGCGATGCAGCTGAAAAAGAAGGCTTCCAATTCCAAAAACTTATGGAGGACAATAACTGGGTATCAGCCCTTTTTATATTAAGATAAAATCTCTCTGCTTGTTTCTTTTTGATAATATTTAGTATATTTAGCCTTGAATTGTTTATGGCTAATTTTTTTTATATGCAGCGGATCCTGTTATTTATTTTATTATGTGCTTTCAGTTTGATTTCATATTCTCAAATTGTAAAGACTTTCACTCCCGATTTTCAAGAATTTCCAATTGAAGT
>JAIFLP010000103.1 GCA_020049015.1 Bacteroidota bacterium
TTATATTAAAAGGTCGGATCTCCATGCAGAAACCCTACCTTAAATAATTAATTACAGCTTAATTTTTTATAAATCTTTGAATAACAGAATGTTCATCTCCCTTTATTTTAACAAAATATAAACCGGGACTCAATGATTGTAAATTTACAGTTACCAATCCTGTTTCCCAAACTCCTTTTTGAATTACAATCTTACCAGATAAATCAATGATCTCTATCGAACTATATGTTTCTTTTGTAATAAGAACATTTAGAAACTCAGATGTAGGATTTGGAAAAATACTAACTCCTCCATCGCCATTATCTGCACTGTAATGGGTTGCTATAGGTAATGTTTTTCCTCCCCAAAGAGTAGTAATGCTATTGGCTGGCAGAAATATCGTATTGTTTGTTAAAGTATCTAAAGTTTGAGAATATACACCATTCATACTTCTAAAGGCCCTAATACTTTTCATCTGTGGATCACCGCCTATTTTAACGGTTTTTGTCTTACTTGTTGAACTATTTATTAATACAATGGCATAGCTTTCGTCTTTATTTAAAAAAGCGGAACCAACAATATCTATATCCGAATTATTCAATCCAATACGAACGGCATCGGGTCTAATGTATTTGTAAAAATGCTTTGAAGCATGATAAACAGGTGTAGTTGGATTATAGCGATTTGACTTATTCATTAAACCATATTCACTTGTACCTGCCTCCAATGTCCAATAAACCCAAGCGCTTAAATTTCCAAAAACAAGAGAACGATTAAGATGACTAGCCAATGTCATGGCATCATCCCAAGTATGCTCGTAACCTGATGTTTCTGTCATCCAAACTGGTATGCCAGCTCCACCATTTCCTGTACCTGGAGTTCCCATTCCCGCAGGGGTTGGAAATTTACGAGCCTCTGCTAATACATCAATCCAGTTCTGAGAAGTTGTATTTCCCTGCGCAGTACCAGTTGGGTCATAATTATGAATGGCGACCCTATCTAAATAATTCTTTGCTATAGGATGATTGCTTACAGCTACCATATAGTCTCTGTAATTTCCTTGAGCTGGTAAGTTTTCAGGTCCAAATATTAAGGTAGCTAAATTCTCATCTTCTAATCGCTTACCAACTCTTGCAACTGCTTCGGCAAATAATTCTGGTGTATAAACGCAAGAATTATAAGGTTCATTAAATTGTAATTCATTTTGTATGCTTATTGCATACATCGTAATTCCATACTGGTCTCTGGCAGCTTTAATATAAGCAACTATAAACTCCGACAATTCATCAAGATAATTGCTATCCAATACATTGTTTGTCATAAAATTTAAAGGACATATAGTGCTTAAGTTTTTCTTCATCCAAGCTGGAGGCGACCAAATGGTTCCTATCCATTTTTCCACACCTAAACTTTTCTGAAGGGCATAACTTGCTGTCGTAATTTGTGAATTACCCAATACATCTGTCTTAAAACTTTTCAAATCCAATGCAAAAGGACTGCTATTCTCATTAACTGGCTCAATTTCAGGTAATATTTCATTACGAACAATGCTCAAACCCAAGTCACTAATTGCTTGATCAAGCAAAATATCTGGTGGTCCAAATGCTCCAAAACCTTCAATTTTTTGAAATTTAGAAGTTGGATCAATATTAATTGCAATGGGAGAGGCTTCAGGTGTTACTACTTGAATTACAAAGCTTACATTTTTAGCTTGGGCTCCTGACGCCGTGAGGGTAAAACTAATGGTTGAAGAACCTGTTTGTCCAGCTGCCGGTTTGTAAGTCAACGCTGCCTTATAATCCATAATTGCTCCAATTTGAGGAATAGGTATTAATGCAGTATTACTACTCTGCAAATTACTAATTGTAATAGGATTAACCCCTCTGTCACCATCATAGATTCCCGTTAACATAATTTTTTGAACCCCTGCGTCGCGATGTATATAATGCGTCCCTATACTGTCTATTTTACAAGTAGCTGCTCCAGCCAAACAGACGGCCTGATCACCTACCTGAAAATTTCTAAAATTTAATGTTCCTGTAAAATTATCCCTGTCGGTTGCAAAATGAAAGAAAATCCACTTAATTGTTCGTAAATCAGCTGGATTGGTACAACCCGAATTGTTCGCAAAATTCAATGAATAAGTTTTAAAGCCTGATGTCAAATTAAGATCAAATGAGGCACAGGTCCTGTTATCGTTTTTATCAAATAAAAAACATAAAATATTCATGGTTTGGTCTGCTTTAGCATCAAAACAAACATAAGGATTGTTCGAGATATCAATAAAACCATCGAAATTTATAGCAAATGCCGCCCATCTATTATTAGATTTAGTAAGGGAACAACGCAACTCATTTCCATTCACGATTGTTCCATCGTAACCCCATCCACTTCCAACGTTACCTGTACTCCAGGGGTCGTGCCAACCTGTAATAGGCTTTAAAATTGAACTAATTGCAAACGTTCTGCTGAAAGTTTCATTACCGTTATTATCAGCATTTCCGCCATTATCCGTTATTGTAACTGTCACAACCGAAGAACCTGCACTTACAGAACTAAGATTAAGTAATGCGGTATTACTACCTTGAGTATACGAAACAGTAGGATTTGGCAATACAGCCAAATTACTACTTGTAGCGGTAATTGCTAAGTTTTGTTTGTTATTATCGCCATCTCCAATATTACTTAATGTTATAGATGTAGGTACATCTCCTGCAAATAAATCCAATGGACTTAAAGCTGACAAAGTTGGTTTATTGTTATAGGTTTTAAAAACATTTACAGTAAAATTTATTGCTCTGGTATCAATTCCTCCCGCCGCTGTTCCTCCATTATCCTTTAAGGTAAGAGTAACTATAACTTGACCCGCCTGCCCTGATACAGGTGTAATATTCAATGTGGCATTGGTGTTTCCCTGTTCATAATCTAAAGAAAATCCGGAATTGGGTATAATGGCAGTATTGGAACTACTGGCGCTAATGGTTAATTGCTGAGTCACCTCTGTATTGCCATCACTAATTCCAGTTAGCAATATGCTACTAGTAAGATTTGATCCAATACCAACTGTTATGGGTTGAACTATCTCCGGAATAATATTACGAACTACTTCAACAGGTACAGATACCAAACGATTTGTTGTTCCTGGTGCAGATACAGTGAGATTAATATTTGCTGTTCCATACTGATTAGCTGCAGGTGTAAATCTCAAAAAGCGGGTGTTAGTACTACCCGAATTTCCTATCACAATATTCGCATTTGGAAGCAATGTGGTATTGGAGCTTGATGCAGCTAGAGTTACAGTATTGGTGCCGGATGTACCATCAAAAACATCTAATAGCCTAAGCATTTGTTGGCCAGAATTAATATAAAGTTTTTGTAATGGCATTGTTAAAACATAAGGTTTTAATGTTACTTGATCCCCTAGTGTCAAATCATCTATATATACAGTACCTTCAAAATTATAACCGGGCTGAATAATTATTTGAATAGAGGTAATAGCTGAAGTATTCACAGAACTCAATGTATTAGCCTTATTAAAATTAAAGCTAAGCTCTGTAGCATTTGTTCCAGCATTTACCTGCCTTTCCAATCCAGATGAACTCGATTGTGCTGTACCACTAAATAAATATACATTAACAAGGAAATTAACTTTCACGTCAGAATCAGTATGTATTTTAAATCCGACAAAGGGATTTGCTGAAATATTTAAGCTCGGCGAGAACCCAACATCATAACCGTTCCAAGAGTCCTTCTTAATTTCAATTTTCAACTCCCCATTTTCAACGGTGGCAGCATTATAAGCATCGTTTTCATAACCCGCCGGCAACGATCCTCCAGAAAAATTTTGAACATACCCTTGCGCTGTCAAAGACAATACGTGTATGCAAAACAAAACAATAAATAGTATTAAACTTCTCATAACATTAGTAATTTAGTTTAAAATTAGGCAAAATCAATAAAAATAAAACCCAATATAATACAGTGAAAATAAAATTTAGTTAATTAGCGAGACGAAAGGTACGTTTTTTTTTTAATTTTCAAAAGAGAGCACTAAATATTTGCACATAATTTTTTATTTCTGAACATAATTTATACTTTTGCGGATTATTAAAATTTTGGTATTGAAAAGCGGAGTGGATTATATTATTGGGTTTAAGGGTTTGGAAGATGGGGAACACCTATATGCCTTCCAATTAAATGATTCCTTTTTTAAGAATCTAGAGTATAGTGAAATAGAGCAGGGTACAGTAGATGTGAATATCAAATTGATCAAACAGCCCGGAATACTGAATTTTGAACTCAGTTTGTCTGGTAAAGTAAGTGTTGTATGTGACCGTTGCTTGGATAGATATTTAGAAAGTGCGTTCTTTAATGATGTACTAATAGTAAAATTGGGAAACGTACCTGAAGATTTAGAAGAAGATTCTGAAGTCCTTTACTTGGACTTTAATGCTTTTGAAATAGATTTGGGACATTATATATACGAAAGCATTATTTTAAGTTTGCCCTTTCAAAAGGTTCATCCTGTTGGAAATAACGGCAAAAGTACATGTAATAAAGAGATGATTGAAAGACTTGAAAAACTTGCATCAGAATCAAAAAATGAAGACATTGATCCCAGATGGGACGTATTGAAAAATTTAAATAACAATTAAAAATTAGAAAAAATGCCAAATCCGAAACACAGACATTCCAGAACCAGAAGGGACAAACGCAGAACACATTACAAAGCAGTAGCTGCCAATGTATTAAGTTGTCAAAATTGCGGCAGTGCAGTACTTTTTCATAGAGTATGCCCTGAATGTGGCTTTTATAGAGGAAAACTGGCCGTTGAAAAATCTGCCACTGCATAGTATTGATAATTAAATACTTATTAGATTCTTTATGAGAATAGGACTAGATGTTCTCGGTGGGGATTTTGCACCCGAAGCTACAGTTTTAGGTGCAATTGCTGCTTCCAAGGAAGTTTCAGCCACTACCAAAATTGTTCTGATTGGTGATGCAGAGAAAATAAATTCAATTTGTCAAAAAGAGAATTTTGATCCTTCTGTGTTTGAAATTATCCATACTACCGAATTCATTGGCATGGGAGAACACCCTGCTAAAGCGTTTCAACAAAAAAGTAATTCTTCAATCTCGCTTGGATTTGAATTGCTCAGGAAAAATGAAATTGACTCATTTGCTAGTGCTGGTAGTACAGGAGCAATGATGGTGGGTGCTATGTATTCAGTTAAACCTATCTCAGGTGTTCAACGACCCGTGATTACAGCAAATGTGCCGAATGATAGCAATACACCTACACTTTTACTTGATGTTGGTCTTAACCCCGATACCAAACCTGATGTATTGGTGCAGTACGGCATGCTGGGTTCATTGTATTGCCAGCACATGTATCAAATAGAAAAACCCAGGGTGGCTCTATTAAACATTGGAGAAGAAGAAGAAAAAGGCAATTTGATAACCAAAGCGGCATACCAATTGATGAAAGAGACCCAATCAATACATTTCGTTGGGAATTTTGAAGCCAATGAATTTTTCAGTCACGAAAAAGCCGATGTAGTTGTTTGCGATGGTTTTGTAGGCAATGTAGTACTTAAAGAAGCCGAAGCCTTTTATCTGCTTCTCAGACGTAAAGGTATTAAAAGTGACTATTTCGAAAAATTCAATTTCGAAAATTATGGAGGAACGCCTTTACTAGGAGTAAATAAGCCTGTAATTATCGGTCATGGAATTTCAAATGCCAAAGCCATAAAAAATATGATCCTGCATTCTTGTCAGGTGGTGGAATCTAAATTAATTGACAAAATAAAAGAAGCTTTCGAATAATGACAAAAATTAGAGCAGCTATTACCGGTATTGGAGGTTATGTACCCGACTATATTCTTACTAATGAAGAATTAAGCAAAATGGTCGATACTAGTGACGAGTGGATTATGCAACGCATAGGCATTAAAGAACGTAGAATTCTTAAAGGTGAGGGAAAAGGCGCTTCAGACTTAGGTGTTAAAGCCGTTGAAGAGTTGCTTTTCAAAACCAAAACTAAACCCGAAGAAATTCAATTGGTTATTTGTGCCACCATTACTCCAGATTATCCATTTCCTGCTACCGCAAACATCATTAGCGATAAAGCCGGTTTGAAAAATGCATGGAGTTTTGATATTTCAGCTGCTTGCTCTGGTTTTCTTTTTGCCCTGGAAACAGGTGCCAAGTTCATTGAATCGGGAGAATATAAAAAAGTAATAGTGGTTGCTGCCGATAAAATGTCGTCTATAACCAATTATACCGATAGAACAACATGTCCACTTTTTGGAGATGGCGCTGCTGCTGTTCTTCTTGAACCTACAACAGAAGAAGTTGGAGTAATGGATCATCTACTCGAAGTGGATGGTGCGGGCAGACAGTATTTAAGAATGAATGCTGGTGGTTCTGTAAGACCTGCGTCGCACGAAACTATTGACAATGTTGAACATACTGTATATCAAGAAGGCCAAACGGTGTTCAAATACGCTGTTTCCAAAATGGCCGATGTTTCAGTTGAAATGATGAGACGAAACAATCTCACCTCTGAAAATTTAGCGTGGTTAGTCCCTCATCAGGCTAATATGCGAATTATTGAGGCAACAGCCAAACGAATGGGGCTGGAAAAAGAAAAGGTTATGATCAATATTGTTAAATACGGTAACACAACCGCTGCAACCGTTCCCCTTTGCTTGTGGGAATGGGAAAAACAATTAAAAAAAGGCGATAACCTTATATTGGCCGCCTTTGGGGGTGGCTTCACATGGGGCTCCATTTATCTTAAATGGGCTTATAATAGTTAATTTTAAATAATCCAATTTATTATGGCAAAGAATGGTAATGATGTCGACTACTCCGGAATAAACCTGATTGCAAATGGAACAGCCATTGAGGGCGAAATCATTTCCTCTGGTGATATCAGAATTGATGGAACCCTTACCGGAACCATATCAACAAAAGGGAAAGTAGTTGTTGGTGATACCGGCTATGTTAAAGGCGAAATAAATTGCAAAAATGCTGATATACTTGGTCGTATTGAAGGTAAATTGTTAGTAACCGAGTTACTTAGCCTTAAATCTTCTTCAAACCTTATCGGTGAAATCAAAATTAACCGCTTGGCTATTGAACCAGGCTGTAAGTTTAATGGAACCTGCACCATGTCAGACAATCTAACTGTTGGCGAATGATATGCACCCTGATTTTAAAAACAGGGATTTCTTAAAATATTCAAGCATCGCTGGCGAAATGCTTTTTACAATACTTGCGTTTGTATTTCTGGGTATGTGGCTTGATAGTATTCTAGATTACAATAAAAAATATCTAACTGCGATACTAACCGTTATTGGCGTGGTAGCTGCTGTTTATCGAACTATTAAAAATGTTATAAAATAAAATGTCTAAAAACATTGTTTATTTTTCAACCCTCTTCATTGCCTTCATTTTGGCTACCAGCATTTCATGGTTTTTTATTTGTGAAAATAATTTATGCCTAAAAGCATATTGTATCAATGGTATCAGCATGTTACTTATCATAGCTAGTATACACTACCTGATACTAAATAAACCTAACGAAAACAAAAACACTATTGTCAAAAACATTCTTCTCTCCATCACTTTAAAGCTTTTTGCTCTCTTAATTTATGTTGTAATAGGTGTATTTGTATTTAAGCCCGTGGCGAAAAGTTTCCTCCTCAACTTTTTAATGATCTATACTTTGTTTTCTATTATTGAAGTTGGCTTCCTTTTAAAAACTAAAGCAAAGAATTAATTCACCTTACTATTTTCTTCATTTACCGATTTTTTATAGTTTTTCCTTTATCTTTCATGTAATTTTGACCTATACTTCAAACGAAATGCAAACACTATGGACACAATACATGCAAAACCATTAAAACTATTAGTTGCCGGAATACTAATACTGCTATGTGGTATAGCCTTCTTGCTTCGAGAATTTGGTTTTATTAATCCCCAAATTCAAGAATATCTATTCAAATGGCAAATGATATTAATTCTTGTTGGTATAGTTAACTTATTTGGGAGGGGCTTCTTTTTCGGATTAATTCTAATTGTTATGGGTGGCATTTTTATTATTCCTGGTCTAATAGGTTCGGTCAATATCTTCAAGTTAATAATACCCATGGTTCTTATTGCCATTGGTTTGAGCATATTATTTGCTAAATCTCCTGCCATTAAAATAAATAAACACATCATAAAGGAAAATGATTATTCAATTGAAGAATATGCCATTTTTGGAGGAGGTCAAAAAAAAGTAACACGCAAAGATTTTAATGGTGGGAGCATTATTGCCATATTTGGTGGGGTTGAGCTCGACCTTACTCAGGCCGAACTCGCTGAAGGAATTCATGATTTAGAAGTACTTTGTATTTTTGGAGGTGTAAGCATTTCAGTTCCTTCTGATTGGCAAATTCACACCCAGGTAGT